>NZ_KQ557152.1:0-19620 GCF_001443665.1 endosymbiont of Ridgeia piscesae
GCAATGAATATCGCGGAACAACTTGGAATGGTGGACGCCTATTACGGCAGCTCAGTCTATATGCCTCTGGCCGAAGGCGCTGAGTTCATCGTCAGCCGCTCAATCAGGTCTGGGGAACGGGTATTACGTATCTGTGGACCCAGTAGAGCTGGGTTTGCCTGGCCGGCGTGATCGACCTGTATTCCCGCCGTGTGGTGTGCTGGGTGATGGATCGGCGGATGAAGGAAGAAAGCCCAGGTGATCCAGGCTTTGATGATGGCGATCAAGCTCAGACAGCCGCCACCCGACCTGATTCACCACTCGGACCGCGGTAGTCGCATTTTACTTCCGCTATACGGGAGTGAAAGTGGTCTTCGAGAAGCTGGACGGCTAGATCCGGCGTCATCTGAGAAAGATCCTCTGGAGGCAATGGAAGCACTAGTACTCGCGGGCGAAGATGCTAATGCGATTGGGATTATCTGAGATACGCTCACTGGATGAGCGTTGCCAATGGGTGTGGTCCTTGGTGGAACTCGGGTGCTTCGCACCTGAATCAGGCGCTTTCAAAGAAGCTCGTTGATCGCCTTGGGCTAGTATCGCTGATGGATCAATACCATCGGCTCAAATGTTTTGAATGAACCGCCGTATACGGAACCGTACGTACGATGGTGTGAGAGGAGGGCGGGAGCGATCTCGCTTCCTACTTGATCATGTTGGATGACAGCCCCTCAGCCAAAACTGATCTCAACCCAATATGAGCTTCGATATCACATTCGCTTCCCTTGAGGACGGTGGCGGGGATTTTACGCTCTCCATAGCAAAGCTAGCTCAAGCCCCAAAAGTCGTTTGTAGGGTGAACATCCTTGTTCGTGTCCGATGCATTATCGGTCATCCCTGTGACCCATAATCTACAGGTGATGGACGTCAAAGATTAAGCAGACCTTTCTGATTACAATGTAGGAAATTGACTCGCGTGCCAGATTGAAATCGACCGCCATTCGCGCAAATCGATGATCATCTGGTCAGCGCTTGCTCGGTTTGATGCGGCCAGGCAGGCACAAGGTCTTGGTCCAGTCGAGCGTTCTTTGATCTGTTTGTGGATCTTCGGTCTGATCCGATAGCCTGAATAATGCGTCGCACGGTCGTCGATAGCTGATTTGCAGCTGCAGCCGTTCTGCGCAATCCATTGACGAAGTTAGTGGTGTCCTATCCCGTGTCCGCACCGACCCTTTCGAGAGTCTCTTCCTGTTTGGCGTGTTCGTTGGTTGGGGTGGTGTGTGCATCGACCGCCACGACCTGGCGGTTCTCCGTCAGCAGATGCCTTATGTAGCGCAACTTGGTTTTACCCTTGCGGAAGCTGTGTGTTCTGTTCGTTGATCAATATATGGAGCGTGTTGAAGGGTTTCTCACCATGAAAGTCCCGCAGTGCTTCATGCGGCATCTTGCGGATGCTTTCTGCCTCTACCAGCTGCTTCCGATTCGTTGTGAATATAAAGGAGATTCTAGAGTGGATGCGTTAGAGAGGGGGGAATCAACGAAATGTCAGGTTGTAGCTGAGTCGCTTGAGAAAGATGTGTTCAGTCCGGATTGAGTAGAGGATCTGTGGCAGCTGGGTGCGCAGTAGCAATTCTGGCGGTGTTGGGCGCCTGGTGAGTGAGTAGAGTGCTTCGAGCGCGCGATTGACCACTCTGTGCATTCGCTTGGTTGGTGCGACTGCTGTAACGCTTGTTTGATGGCGAGGTTTGAGGCTTGAAGGGGAGAGGATGCAATTAGAAGGCATTAGGTCTTGACGGGGAGGAAGATGGCCGTATAATGCGCGGCTCTTTCGGGGTGAACGGCGGTTGAGTCGGGCCACGGAGGAGACGGGAAGTGCGCTTCTCGGGGCTGAAAAAAGGGGGTTGACAGACTACCTTAGCTCTGTAGAATACGCGCCTCCAAACGAGATCGCTGCGGCGCTGATCGGGATTCAGGAAAAAGCTCTTGACGCCAGATTAGAGGCCTGTAGAATAGGCGGTCTTTACCGGGCAAAAAGTTCCGGAAGCTCTTTAACAAGTCGGATAGGTAATTTGTGTGGGTACTCCGTTGACTTTGGTGAGGCCAAAGATCGACGAGAGACTCAAGCGTTAATTCGATTGAATTTCGAGTCAAAAAGATTGGCTGCCATAAGCAGCTATCAAACTTAAACTGAAGAGTTTGATCCTGGCTCAGATTGAACGCTGGCGGTATGCTTAACACATGCAAGTCGAACGGTAACGCGGAGAGCTTGCTCTCTGGCGACGAGTGGCGGACGGGTGAGTAACGCGTAGGAATCTGCCCAGTAGTGGGGGACAACTCGGAGAAATCCGAGCTAATACCGCATACGCCCTACGGGGGAAAGCGGGGGATCTTCGGACCTCGCGCTATTGGATGAGCCTGCGTTGGATTAGCTAGTTGGTGGGGTAATGGCCTACCAAGGCGACGATCCATAGCTGGTCTGAGAGGACGATCAGCCACACTGGGACTGAGACACGGCCCAGACTCCTACGGGAGGCAGCAGTGGGGAATATTGGACAATGGGCGCAAGCCTGATCCAGCAATACCGCGTGTGTGAAGAAGGCCTGCGGGTTGTAAAGCACTTTCAATTGGGAAGAAAAGCCTGAGGATAATACCCTTGGGTCTTGACGTTACCTTTAGAAGAAGCACCGGCTAACTCCGTGCCAGCAGCCGCGGTAATACGGAGGGTGCGAGCGTTAATCGGAATTACTGGGCGTAAAGCGCGCGTAGGCGGCTTGTTAAGTCAGATGTGAAAGCCCTGGGCTCAACCTGGGAACTGCATTTGATACTGGCAGGCTAGAGTATGGTAGAGGGAAGTGGAATTCCGGGTGTAGCGGTGAAATGCGTAGATATCCGGAGGAACATCAGTGGCGAAGGCGACTTCCTGGACCAATACTGACGCTGAGGTGCGAAAGCGTGGGTAGCAAACAGGATTAGATACCCTGGTAGTCCACGCCGTAAACGATGTCAACTAGCCGTTGGGCTCATTATAAGGGCTTAGTGGCGCAGCTAACGCGATAAGTTGACCGCCTGGGGAGTACGGCCGCAAGGTTAAAACTCAAAGGAATTGACGGGGGCCCGCACAAGCGGTGGAGCATGTGGTTTAATTCGATGCAACGCGAAGAACCTTACCAGCCCTTGACATCCTCGGAACTTTCTAGAGATAGATTGGTGCCTTCGGGAGCCGAGTGACAGGTGCTGCATGGCTGTCGTCAGCTCGTGTCGTGAGATGTTGGGTTAAGTCCCGTAACGAGCGCAACCCTTGCCCTTAGTTGCCAGCACGTAATGGTGGGAACTCTAAGGGGACTGCCGGTGACAAACCGGAGGAAGGTGGGGATGACGTCAAGTCATCATGGCCCTTATGGGCTGGGCTACACACGTGCTACAATGGCCGGTACAGAGGGCTGCAAACCCGCGAGGGGGAGCCAATCTCAGAAAACCGGTCGTAGTCCGGATCGCAGTCTGCAACTCGACTGCGTGAAGTCGGAATCGCTAGTAATCGCGGATCAGCATGCCGCGGTGAATACGTTCCCGGGCCTTGTACACACCGCCCGTCACACCATGGGAGTGGGTTGCAAAAGAAGTGGGTAGCTTAACCTTCGGGAGGGCGCTCACCACTTTGTGATTCATGACTGGGGTGAAGTCGTAACAAGGTAGCCCTAGGGGAACCTGGGGCTGGATCACCTCCTTTAAAAAGTTTCGCCGGGTCGGCGGAGTACTCACATAAATTACCTATCCACAGTTAAAGCAGATACAGGCCTGTTGCTTGGAGCATCTGTACTGCACTTGAGCAAATTGGGTCTGTAGCTCAGTTGGTTAGAGCGCACCCCTGATAAGGGTGAGGTCGGAGGTTCAAATCCTCCCAGACCCACCAGATTGGAGTTCAGGGGCCATAGCTCAGCTGGGAGAGCGCCTGCCTTGCACGCAGGAGGTCGGCGGTTCGATCCCGCCTGGCTCCACCAAATTCCTGAGTGGGAAGTGTCTAGCGAGAAGGCTAGCCACTTTGCATTTGCGAAGTCTGCTCTTTAAAAATTAGGTTAGATCGCTGATAGGTGATATCGAAAGATATCCTTATCAATTAAGTATCTAAGTTTCTCAAGGCTTAGATACTGGGTATGTTGCATTCGTAACCATTGATCGTATCCCAGAATTTTTGGGGTTATATGGTCAAGTGAGTAAGCGCATACGGTGGATGCCTAGGCGGCAGAAGGCGATGAAGGACGTGGTAGGCTGCGATAAGCCTCGGGGAGTTGTCAAACTAGCTTTGATCCGAGGATTTCCGAATGGGGGAACCCACCTCTTAGGAGGTATCTGCATCTGAATACATAGGGTGTAGAGGCGAACCCGGGGAACTGAAACATCTAAGTACCCGGAGGAAAAGAAATCAACCGAGATTCCCTTAGTAGCGGCGAGCGAACGGGGATTAGCCCTTAAGCGATAGAGTGGTTAGTGGAACGGTCTGGAAAGTCCGGCGATACAGGGTGATAGCCCCGTACACGAAAGCCTATTTATCGTGAAATCGAGTAGGGCGGGACACGTGATATCCTGTCTGAACATGGGGGGACCATCCTCCAAGGCTAAATACTCTCTGCCGACCGATAGTGAACCAGTACCGTGAGGGAAAGGCGAAAAGAACCCCGTTGAGGGGAGTGAAATAGAACCTGAAACCGTATGCGTACAAGCAGTGGGAGCCCCTTCGGGGGTGACTGCGTACCTTTTGTATAATGGGTCAGCGACTTACTTCTCAGTGGCAAGGTTAACCGTATAGGGGAGCCGTAGGGAAACCGAGTCTTAATAGGGCGCCATAGTCGCTGGGAGTAGACCCGAAACCGGGCGATCTACCCATGGCCAGGGTGAAGGTGCGGTAACACGCGCTGGAGGCCCGAACCCACTTACGTTGAAAAGTGAGGGGATGAGCTGTGGGTAGGAGTGAAAGGCTAATCAAGCCCGGAGATAGCTGGTTCTCCTCGAAAGCTATTTAGGTAGCGCCTCGCGTCTCACTCCAGGGGGTAGAGCACTGTTTCGGCTAGGGGGCCATCCCGGCTTACCAAACCGATGCAAACTCCGAATACCTGGAAGTGCAATCGCGGGAGACACACGGCGGGTGCTAACGTCCGTCGTGGAAAGGGAAACAACCCAGACCGCCAGCTAAGGTCCCTAAATCACAACTCAGTGGGAAACGATGTGGGAAGGCATAGACAGCTAGGAGGTTGGCTTAGAAGCAGCCATCCTTTAAAGAAAGCGTAATAGCTCACTAGTCGAGTCGGCCTGCGCGGAAGATTTAACGGGGCTTAAGTTGTGTACCGAAGCTGCGGATGCGTGTTTACACGCATGGTAGAGGAGCGTTCTGTAAGCCTGCGAAGGTGTGTTGTAAAGCATGCTGGAGGTATCAGAAGTGCGAATGCTGACATGAGTAACGATAATGCGGGTGAGAGGCCCGCACGCCGAAAGCCCAAGGTTTCCTGCGCAACGCTAATCGGCGCAGGGTTAGCCGGCCCCTAAGGCGAGGCCGAAAGGCGTAGTCGATGGGAATCAGGTTAATATTCCTGAGCCTGCAGGTGGTGACGAATTCCGGTAGTTACTGTATCGCGTTGGTTGTCGATATGGTGGCGTAGGAGTTCCAGGAAATAGCCCCTGCATATAGACCGTACCCCAAACCGACACAGGTGGGCAGGATGAGTATTCCAAGGCGCTTGAGAGAACTCTGGTGAAGGAACTAGGCAAAATGGTACCGTAACTTCGGGAGAAGGTACGCCCCTCGTAGTGCAAGCTATGGGGGGCCGCAGAGACCAGGTGGCTGCGACTGTTTATTAAAAACATAGCACTCTGCAAACTCGAAAGAGGACGTATAGGGTGTGACGCCTGCCCGGTGCCGGAAGGTTAATTGATGGGGTTAGCGCAAGCGAAGCTCTTGATCGAAGCCCCGGTAAACGGCGGCCGTAACTATAACGGTCCTAAGGTAGCGAAATTCCTTGTCGGGTAAGTTCCGACCTGCACGAATGGCGTAACGATGGCCACACTGTCTCCACCAGAGACTCAGTGAAATTGAACTCGCTGTTAAGATGCAGTGTACCCGCGGCTAGACGGAAAGACCCCGTGAACCTTTACTACAGCTTTGCACTGGACTTTGAGCCTACTTGTGTAGGATAGGTGGGAGGCTTTGAAACCGGAACGCCAGTTTCGGTGGAGCCAACCTTGAAATACCACCCTGGTATGTTTGAAGTTCTAACCTAGACCCGTTATCCGGGTTGGGGACAGTGTATGGTGGGTAGTTTGACTGGGGCGGTCTCCTCCCAAAGAGTAACGGAGGAGCACGAAGGTACCCTCAGCGCGGTCGGACATCGCGCAATGAGTGCAAAGGCATAAGGGTGCTTGACTGCGAGACAGACACGTCGAGCAGGTACGAAAGTAGGTCTTAGTGATCCGGTGGTTCTGTATGGAAGGGCCATCGCTCAACGGATAAAAGGTACTCCGGGGATAACAGGCTGATACCGCCCAAGAGTTCATATCGACGGCGGTGTTTGGCACCTCGATGTCGGCTCATCACATCCTGGGGCTGAAGTCGGTCCCAAGGGTATGGCTGTTCGCCATTTAAAGTGGTACGCGAGCTGGGTTTAGAACGTCGTGAGACAGTTCGGTCCCTATCTGCCGTGGGCGTTCGAGATTTGAGGGAAGCTGCTCCTAGTACGAGAGGACCGGAGTGGACGTATCTCTGGTGTTCCGGTTGTCACGCCAGTGGCATTGCCGGGTAGCTACATACGGACAGGATAACCGCTGAAAGCATCTAAGCGGGAAGCCCCTCCCAAGATTAGATCTCGCTGGACCCTTGAGGTCCCTGAAGGTCCGTTAAAGACTATGACGTTGATAGGCTGGGTGTGGAAGCGCAGTAATGTGTGAAGCTAACCAGTACTAATTGACCGTGAGGCTTGACCATATAACCCCAAACGTTTTGGGATGGTTAAGCGAATGCAACATCCAAGCGATCTAACCGAATGCTGTTCTGCTCCGATAGGAGCAGGACCACTTGTTTGCCTGGCGGCCATAGCGAGTTGGTACCACCCGATCCCATCCCGAACTCGGAAGTGAAACGACTTAGCGCCGATGATAGTGTGGGGTTTCCCCATGTGAAAGTAGGTCACTGCCAGGCGCTTATTCCAAACCCCGGATCAACTATGGTCCGGGGTTTTTTATTGCGTGTAGAATGACGGCTCTCTCAGTCAAAACTGATCCCAATCCATTATGAGCGTCGAGATGACATCCGATTGCCTCGGGGGAGCATCATCCTGATGGGCCTGAGGCTGGTGTCCAAGCGAAAAATTCTGTGGGCCAGCTTGGCTGGTAGTGCAGGAACCAGCGCTGCTTTGGTGGGGCTCTTTTTGATGCTGCTTGGCCTGAATCTACATACCTATACAAAACTGACCGCAGAGCAGGTTCTGGCCAAGGTTATTGTGGGCGAGAAATCAGAGCTGGGACGAGTGTTGATGCTCCGTATCGACGGCAAGCAACCGATTAGGCTGGATATGCCAGGAGAGGAGTGGCAACTTGATGGGCGCTTTTTGAAGTGGAAAGCGTGGGCGGCTCTGCTGGGAAAAACACCAAACGTCCGACTTGAGCGATTTTCCTCTCGTCTGGAGAAGAATGTGCAAGCCGCTTCTGCGCCCGTGATCATCGAACTGATTGAGTCGCCTGGCGCCTGGATCAGTGCCGCAATGAATATCGCGGAACAACTTGGAATGGTGGACGCCTATTACGGCAGCTCAGTCTATATGCCTCTGGCCGAAGGCGCTGAGTTCATCGTCAGCGCAACCATGTCAGGTCTGATTGCGCGGCCAAGCAATGCCCGGGCAGAACAGGCAGTGACAGAATGGAGGTACCGATGATTAGCTATACAGTCGAACTCCTGTCACCGGAGGCGCATCTCTATCAAGTCAGCATCCATATCCCGGATCCTGAACCGCACGGTGTAACCTTTTCTCTGTCGGCTTGGATCCGTGGCAGCTACATGATTCGGGATTTCTCACGACATATCATTATTATCGACGCTGAGGACAGCACAGGTCCGCTTGCGATAAAAAAACTGGACAAGCAGACATGGCGATGCGAGCCGGTCAGTGGCGATCTGACAATCCGCTATCAGGTCTACGCTTGGGATCTGTCAGTGCGAGGTGCTCATATGGATACCACGCATGCCTACTTCAATGGTGCAGCCCTGTTCCTGGCTGTGCACGGTAAGCAGCAAGAGCCACTGACTCTTACCATCAACCGCCCAGCAGGAGAGTGCTATGAGTCATGGCGGGTCGCCGCGGCAATGCGATCGCAGAGCGTCGACGAGCAGGGGTTTGGCAGCTATCTATTGCAGAATTACGAAGAGCTGATCGATCAGCCTGTTGAGATCGGTGTGCACGACGCTTTTGATTTTGCAGTGGCGGGCAAGCCGCATCGCTTTGTCGTGGTGGGCAGACACAGCGCAGACCTGAACCGTCTGAAGAGCGACCTGACCCGAATCTGCAGCCAGCAAGTTGCGTTGTTTGGCGAACTCCCCCTCAACGACTATCTCTTCCTGCTTAGCGTGGTCGGAGAGGGCTATGGCGGGCTTGAGCACCAAAACTCCACTAGCCTGTTGGCCAGCCGCAAGGATCTGCCAGGGCGATACGAAACGGAACCGAGCAAGAACTATCGGCGTTTGCTGGGGCTCTGCAGCCATGAATACTTTCATCTGTGGAATGTCAAACGCATCACCCCTGCGGTGTTCCTCGAGAACGACACGAGCGCGGAAGTCCACACGCGACAGATGTGGGTGTTTGAAGGCATCACCTCCTACTATGATGATCTGATGCTGCTGAAAAGCGGCTGCATTAAGCGTAAAGACTATTTTGAACTGCTGGCCGAAACCGTCACTCGGGTGATGCGCGGCCGCGGGCGTCTGAAACAGACTCTGGAAGAGTCGAGCTTCGATGCCTGGACCAAATTCTACAAACAGGACGAGAATGCCCCGAACGCGATTGTCAGCTACTACGCCAAGGGTGCGCTGTTCGCACTGCTGCTTGATCTACGGATGCGACTCGAAAGTGATGGCGCTAGCTCTCTTGACCACGTTATGCAGGTGATGTGGCACCGCTACGGCAAGCCGGGTATCGGGGTGCCAGAGAGGGGATTTGAGCAAGTGGCGATGGAGGTGACAGGGCTGGATCTAGCGCCGCTGTTTGAGCTTGGCCTGCGCACTACCCAGGAACTGCCCCTGCAGGAGTCGCTGGCGGCGTTTGGTGTACAGATGCGCCTACGTCCCGCAGCCGGCCCGGAGGACAACGGTGGCGTAGTGACTGATGAGCAAGTGGCAGATGCAAAGCCGCGTTCGGTACTGGGTGCCCGCATCAAAGGGCAGGATGCCGGCGAGCAGGTCGTGCAAGTGTATGAGGGTGGTGCAGCGATGGCCGCGGGGATCGCTGCCGGTGACTTGATCGTGGCGGTTGATGGGCTGCGGGTCCGGCAGGGGGAGATCGAAAAACGCATCGCCGTCCTGCCGCCTGGTGAGGTGGTACCGGTGCATGCCTTTCGACGAGATGAGCTGATGCAATTTGAGCTTGTGCCGCAAGTGGCGCCAGCCGATACCTGCGAATTCTATCTACCAGAGGCGATCCCGCCAGCACAGCAGGCGCGGCGCGACGCCTGGTTAAGGAGCCTCTGAATGTATCTGGACGAGCAGAATTGTAAGGCCAAATTTTTCGATGCAAGGCAGAAATCGCAGGTAATAGCCGGATTATTGCCGAGACGTTTAACGCAGCAGCGGGAAATTTGGGCCATAAGACTGCCGTTCATGATTCGTTCAGAGGCTCCTTAAGTGGCGATGCCGACTAGGATCAGACTGCTGCAATTGCTAGCCGACGGGCGCTTTCACTCCGGTGAATCGCTAGCCGTAGCGCTGGGGGTCAGCCGGGCCGCTATCTGGAAACAAGTCCGCCAGTTGCGTGACGCGTTCGGCCAGGATGTTCATGCAGTGCGCGGCAGGGGCTATCGACTCGCCCGACCGCTGGACCTGCTCGATAGCGAACGGATCAGCGCACAGTTCAGCGACGAAATCGGGGTGCAGATCAGCGTCATCCATCTCCATCAGAGCCTGGATTCCACCAACAGCTGGTTGATGGAACAGGCCCGCAAGGGGGCAGCGAATGGTACTGTCTGTCTGGCCGAGCAGCAGTCGGCCGGGCGTGGTCGGCATGGTCGCCGCTGGATCTCACCCTACGGTAGCAACGTCTATCTCTCGCTGCTGTGGCGCTTCGAGCTAGCGCCGATGCGTCTCAGCGGGCTGAGCCTGGCCGCCGGTATTGCTGTGCTGCGCACGCTGCGCGAGTTGGGAGCTGTTGAGGCAGGTCTGAAGTGGCCCAACGACATCCTCTGGCAGCAGAAAAAGCTCGCTGGTCTGCTGCTCGAGGTGTCGGGGGAGTCAGAAGGGCCCGCCCAAGTGGTGCTCGGGGTGGGATTGAATACCCATATGGACGAGCAGGGGGCGGTCATCGATCAGCCCTGGACTGATCTCCGTTCAATCGCCGGCGTCAGGCCCCACACTCGCAATGAGTTGGTCGCGAGCCTGATCGAGAACCTGGTCAGGGTGGCGAATCTTTATGCAAGCGAGGGGCTGCAGCCGTTCATGCAAGAGTGGCACGATGCTGATCTGATGCTGGGCAGACAGGTTGTTGTCCGCAATGCACGGGGCGCGATCCAGGGCCAGCACCGGGGAATCGATGAAAATGGTGCGCTACTACTGGCGGTGGAGGGAGATATCCGCAGCTTTCATGCCGGCGAAGTCAGTCTCCGCTCTGAGGGATCCTGAAGCGTGGAGTTGCTCGTCGATATCGGAAACACCTCGTTTCGTTGGAGTACAGTGGCGGGCCTGGCGGACGGCGCGGTCAGCAGTCAACAGCACCTGGGTGAGCTCACACCACTGCTCGATGCCCAATGGCGGCAGCTGGCAGCGCCTGCAGCAGTTTGGGTAAGCTGTGTCGCAGGTGAGGCAGTGCGGTGTGAGCTGCGTGACTGGTGTACAAAGCACTGGGGACTGAAGCCCGATTTCCTGCGCGCCCAGGCAGCCCAGGGCGGGGTGAAGAGTGGCTATCGACAGCCGGAAACCCTGGGTGTCGACCGTTTTCTTGCATTGCAAGCTGCAAAGTCGCTTTCTGTGACCCCCGTCATTGTCGTAGACTGTGGCACGGCCACCACGATCGATGCTCTGGGGCGGGATGGTACTCATCATGGCGGGTTGATCCTGCCGGGGCTAGAGATGGCAGTCCAGGCCCTGATTCGGGGCACCGACATTCCACCGCCGTCTTCACTCGAGGTCGATGGCCTGTTCGGGGCTGATAGCGGTTCCGGAATTGCTGCTAGTGCGCTGTTTTCGACAGTCGCCCTGATAGAGCGGGCATACGCTGAACTGGAGGCCCGCAGCGGTGAGACGCCGCGCTGCCTGCTGACCGGCGGGGGCGCGCTACGAGTAAGAGAGTGGATCAGGATAGCAACGCGGTATGAACCGCATCTTGTGTTGATGGGAATAGTAATCGCAACAGATCGGAGCAGCCGATGACAAGGTGGCTGTTTTTTATACTGCTTCTGGCCAATATTGGTGCGCTGATCTGGGGCTATCCACGCATGGTCAGCGACCCGGCCCCCGAGCGCGGGGCAGCCGCGCTGGGTAATCTGATGCTGCTCAGTGAGCTGCAGGAGGTTACTGAGCCGGAAACAGGCCGGCCCGTCGAGTCCCTTGACCCGCCGGCAGAACTGCTGCCGGAGAGTGAGCCTTCTGAACTGGCAGCGGTAGACAAAGATGAAGAGGTGGAGGCGGCGCAGCCACCAGTTGCGACGGTAGAGTCGGAACCGCTGGCTGAGGGGGCTGTGCCTTCGCCTGTCGCTGAACCGCAGGTCCCCTTTGCGCCCGTCGCCCCAGAGACGCCGACACTGGCGGCGCCCGCGCCTGAGCAGAAAACGCCAGAGACCCCATCGGCGCCACCGCCGCCCGCCCTTGTCTGCATGAGCGTCGGTCCACTGAATCTGCAATCAGAGGCGGAAAAGCTGCGTCTGCAGCTACTGGCGAAGGGCGTGAAGGCCACGCATAGGTCAGAGTCCGTGCAGGAACAGGCGGGCTTCTGGGTGCTGATCCCACCGCAGAAAAGTCGTGAAAAGGCGGCCGAGCTGGTCAAGCTCCTCAAGTTGGCGGGCATCACGGACCTGTGGCGCTTCACTAGCGGAGAACTGGCCCATGCCATCTCACTGGGGCTCTTCCGCTCCATGGATCGTGCGGTAATCAGACGCAAGGCAGTGGTGGCAAAAGGCTTTGCAGCTGAGGTTCGGCCGCGTTTCCGTGAGAAGAGCCGACACTGGCTCGACTTCTCCTTCCAAGGCGAGCCGCCTCTGCCTGCAGAGGCATGGGCAGCTCTGCTGCGGGAGTATGAGGACGCCAAGCAGGGCCCACGCCCTTGCGACAAACAGGCCGGGTAGGTGTGGAGTCATGGGGGCGGATCGTATATCATTTCCCGTTCCCTCGGCCCAGCTGGTCGTAATGAATGATTCCCGGAGTGATTAAATGGCTCGCGTCACAGTAGAAGATTGTCTGGATTACGTGGATAACCGTTTCGACTTGGTGCTGGTGGCGACCAAGCGGGCTCGCCAGCTGGAGCATGGGGTGGAACCGTTGCTGCCCTGGGAGAACGACAAACCGACCGTGATGGCGCTGCGCGAGATCGCCGACGGTCTGATCACCGGCCAGGATTTGGAGCAGCCAGAGGATGAATCGATGGTGGTGGACGCGACCATCTCCGCACTAGACGCCTCCCTGCTGGGGCAGTAATCCTCTGCTCAAGCGAGTTCATGGTGATTCCGCCTTGATTGGGCGGAGATGGGTCTTGCCTTGAACGGCCCTGTCAGCACAGAATCGTCACATCACTGTGACGGAGTGCTGCATGAGCAACCCCCTTGGACCCACCAAACCATTGACCCCACCCGATCAGGAGGTTCCCCGCTTCCTGATCAGTGACCTCTGCGTCTACCTGGAAAACTATCTCAAGCAGGCGCAGATCCGCGAGGTCTACCGGGCCTATCTGTTTGGCGCTGAAGCCCACTCCGGGCAGCATCGCAAAACCGGCGAACCCTACATCTACCACCCTGTCGCTGTGGCGCGAATCCTTGCCGAGATGCGCATGGACCATAAGTGCCTGATGGCGGCGATCCTGCACGATGTGATCGAGGATACCGATACCGCTCGGGAGCAACTCGTCGAGACCTTCGATGAGGAGATCGCATCGCTGGTCGATGGCGTCTCGAAGCTCTCGAAGATCGACTTCCAGTCCCAGGTGGAGGCGCAGGCGGCGAGCCTGCGCAAGATGCTGCTGGCGATGACCCAGGACATCCGGGTGATCATGATCAAGCTGGCGGATCGGCTGCACAATATGCGCACCCTGGGGGTGATGCGCCCCGGCAAGGCCCGCCGTATCGCCCGCGAGACCCTCGATATCTATGCGCCGATTGCCAATCGGCTCGGCATCAATAGTGTCCGTCTGGAGCTGCAAGAGCTGGGTTTTCACGCCCACTGGCCGATGCGCTACCGGGCCTTGACGCAGGCGGTGGCGGAGGCCCGTGGCCACCACAAGGAGCTGGTCTCGAATGTGGAGGTGGCGTTGCGTAGCCGGCTGGAGCAGGATGAACTGGGGGGGCGGGTCAGCGGTCGGGAGAAGCATCTCTACAGTATCTACCGCAAGATGGCGCAGAAGAAGCTGAGCTTCCACGAGGTGGTGGATGTGTTCGCCTTCCGCATCATCGTCGACAAGGTGGATACCTGCTACCGGGTGCTTGGCGCGGTGCATAATCTCTACAAGCCGATGCCGGGGCGCTTCAAGGACTATATCGCTATCCCCAAAGCGAACGGTTATCAGTCGTTGCATACGGTGCTGTTTGGCCCCCAGGGCATCCCGATCGAGATCCAGATTCGCACCGAGGAGATGGAGCGTCTGGCCGAGTCAGGCATTGCCGCCCACTGGAAATACAAGAGCGATGACGGTGGTGGCCACTGGGCCCAGTCGCGTGCCTCCGACTGGCTCACCAATCTGCTGGAGATGCAGCAGGGGGTGGGCGACTCGGTGGAGTTTCTCGAGCACGTCAAGGTCGATCTGTTTCCCGATGAGGTCTATGTGTTCACCCCGCGTGGTCGCATCATGGTGTTGCCGCAGGGGGCAACGGTGGTGGATTTTGCCTACGCGCTGCACACTGACTTGGGTAATACCTGCGTTGCGGCGCGTATCGACCGCCGTCTGGTGCCGTTGCGCAGTCATCTGCGCAACGGCCAGACGGTGGAGATCATCAACTCCGAAGGGGCCAGCCCGAGTCCCGCCTGGCTCAACTTTGTGGTGACCAGTAAGGCACGCATCAACATTCGCGCCTTCCTGCGCAATCTGCAAGGGCAGGAGGCGGTGGAGCTGGGGCGGCGTCTGCTGGAGCGGGAACTGCAGAGCTTCTCGCTGAATCTCTACGAGTTGGAGCAGAAGCACATCGACGCGCTGCTGGAGGAGTACCGGCTCGACGATCTGGATGAATTGCTGGCGGAGGTGGCGTTGGGCAACCGGATGCCGGTGCTGATCGCGCGGCGTCTGGTGGGGGATGATGTGCCGGCCGATGGGACTCCGGAGAAGACCGAGAAGTCGGCCGGCCCGCTAGCGATCAAGGGCACCGAAGGGATGGTGGTGAAGTATGCTAAGTGTTGCCGGCCGATTCCGGGGGATGCGATCGTTGGTGTGTTCAATCCCGGTAAGGGCATCGTGGTGCATCGCCAGGGTTGTCCCAATCTGGGTGAGTATGCCAAGCATGGCCACAAATGGATCGACGCCGAGTGGGAGCCTGAGGTGGACGGTGACTTCTCCACCGAGATCCGGGTCGAGGCAGGCAACCGGCGTGGTGTGCTAGCGACGGTGGCCGCGACCATCTCAGAGGAGGGCTCGAACATTGAGAATGTGCTTTCCGAGGAGCGCGATGGCCTCTCCACAACCCTGACCTTTGTCATCACCGTGCGTAACCGCCGCCATCTGGCGCGGATCATGCGGCGGGTCAAGACACTCTCTTCGGTGCTGAAGATCAACCGGCAGAATATCTGAGATCTGGGGAGCTTCAGCAAGTCCCCTGTTATGCGGGGCCTGGATAGTTAAGCTGAAACTGGTTGCAGGGCATGTTTCAACCGGTCATTGAAGAGAAAACGGTTGGGTAGGTTGGTCAATGAGTCGTAGTGGGCCAGTTTTTCAAATGCCTCGGTGCGCTCTGCAACCTTCAGTTCGAGTAGCTCCCGGTCAAACTCGAGCGCCGTGTTCTGTTCTTCCAGCCGTTGCCTCTGCCGTTTGATGACCTGTCTCTGATCCTCCGCTCGTTTGGCGTGTTTCGCCAGGTCGGTTGAGAGATCAGCCAGCTCTTGGCGGCTGTTGTTCATGTCATGGATAGTCTCAACCAGCAGCCGGGATTTGGCCTGCGAGAGATTGGCGAGACAGTGCGTGCACAGGGTCTTCTCCACCAGGTTTTTATTGATATCCTGAACGTTGGTGACATGCTGTGAAGCAACCTGAACAATGTTCTCTGTCATCGATCGGGGCCGTTTTCGATCAGGTCGATGCCGCAGGGCTGGGCCTATCATTAGCCACGTCCAGATTCAGCGGTGCGCAGGCTCCAGAGAGTTTTCTAAGGTCGAATTACTAGCGGCCGACCGCTGTGCTAGAGTCTCCGTCCAACCATTCTATCTACTGAGGATCACTCTATGAGCCGTGAGATCATCCGCACCGATCAGGCACCGCAAGCCATTGGTACCTACTCCCAGGCCGTCAAGTGCGGTACCACTGTCTATCTGTCAGGTCAGATCCCGCTGCTGCCTGAGACCATGGAGATGGTGGAGGGAGAGATCGAGCAGCAGATCCGTCGCGTCTTCGATAATCTGCAGGCGGTAGCTCGTGCCGCGGGTGGCAGCCTGGCGGATGTGGTTAAACTGAATGTCTTTCTCACTGATCTCGGTAACTTCCCGGTGGTTAATCAGGTGATGGCCGAATATTTTAGCGAACCCTATCCGGCACGGGCGGCGATCGGCGTGGCGGGACTGCCGAAGGATGCGGGGGTTGAGATGGATGCGGTGATGGAGCTGCAGGGTTGATCCTCAGCCTGCAGGTCTGAGCTGGATAGGGATGCATGATAAATATCTATGGGGTCCGCATTTTGACGGGGCCATATCTGTCTGCCATACAGGAGATTGCAGCATGAAATTGATAGGTCGGTCTTTTCTATTAGGCGCTGTTGCCGCGCTCGTTCTGAGCCTGGCCCTGCCGTCGGCAGCCTTTGCCGGTAAGCGATATGTGTTCAGTGGTGGCCCCGCCGGTGGCACCTTTCAGGTGGTGGCGAATGCGGTGCAGGTCTATGGGCCGGTGAAGAAGAACTCGGCCTACAAGGTCAAGGCCCAGTCTTCGGCCGGTTCGGTAGAGAACCTGCGCAAGGTCAATAAGGGGCGCGCCCACTTTGGCGTGGTCTATTCGGGGCATGTCTATCTCGGTCGAGAAGGACGCCTGAAAAATGACAAGAAAAAATATGAGGATGTCCTAGCAGTCTCTTACCTCTATGGCGCCCCGGCTCAGCTGGTGGTGCGCAAGGGTTCCGGCATCAAGAGCGTGAAGGATCTGGTGGGCAAGAAGGTGGGGGTGGGTAATGCCGGCTCCGGCGCCTTTGCCAACTGCGAACTCTTCTTCTCCCACATGGATGTTTGGGACAAGATCAAGCGCAACGCCATGGGCTACAACGATGCGGCTCAGGCCTTCGGCAATAAGCAGCTGGATGCCTTCTGGCTCTTCACCGCCTTCCCCAGTGGCGCGGTAATCATGGCGGCACAGACCAATGATATCGATCTGATTGATCTGCAGGCCGATGCCAACGTGAGCGGTTTCTTCAAGCGTTACCCCTACTTCTCCGAGCTGTCGGTACCCGCCGGCACCTATCGGGGTGTGGACCACGAGGCCCCGTCATTCCAGGATTCAGCGCTGTGGGTGGCCAACGCCAAGGTGCCCGATGATGTGGTCTATGACATGTTGTCGAAGATCTATACCGATGAGGGCCTAGCCCACATGCGCAGCCAGAAGAAGACCTTCAAGGAGATGAGTATCAAGACCGGCGTCAACGGTATTGTGACGCCCATGCACCCCGGTGCGATCCGCTTCTGGAAAGAGAAGGGATTGCTCTGAGCTGCCGATAACAATAAAAGGACGGACTCAATCGGGTCCGTCCTTTTTGTTTGGGCAATGGTTAGTAGGAGAGGCACATGTTCGAGAAGCTGCATCACATTGAGCAGAAGGTGTTTGATCTGCTGGCAGTGGCCTTGGTCCTTTTCTACGCCTATTCAGCTGTTCTTGAACCCGCCGCCACCCAATTCCATCGCGGCATCTATATTGTTATCACCTATGTGTTGGTGTTCCTGCTCTACCGTTCGAAAACGCCTGTTGGCCGGGCAGTTGATTATCTGCTGATCCTACTCTCCATCGTCACCATCGGTTACTGGATCTACAACTTCGAGGTGATTAACTACCGGGCGGGGGCGGAGACCGAGCTGGATCAAGTCATCGCCATGGTGGGCGTGTTGCTGGGAGTGGAGCTGGCGCGTCGGGTGGTGGGCAATATCTTTGTCGTGATCGGCTCCATCATGCTGCTCTACGGGATCTATGGCGATTACATGCCAGAGTTGATCTCCCACGCCGGTGACACCTTTCCCGACCTCTGTACCTCGATCTTCTACAAGAGCGACGGCGTGTTCGGCATCATGGCCAACGTGTTGGCCACCTACATCCTGTTGTTTGTGGTGTTTGGGGCGTTTCTGGAGACGAGCGGGGCGCAGCGCTTCTTTATCGATTTCCCCCTGGCGGCGGTGGGCCACAAGCTGGGTGGCCCGGCCAAGGTCTCGGTGATCGCCAGCGGCCTGTTTGGCTCGATCTCCGGTAGCGCTATCGCCAATACCGTCTCCACCGGGGCGTTTACCATCCCGATGATGAAGAAGGCGGGTTTCAAACCCCATGTGGCGGGGGGGATCGAACCTGCCGCCTCCATCGGCGGTATGTTCATGCCGCCGGTGATGGGCGCCGGTGGCTTCATCATGGCGGAGATGACGGGTCTGCCCTATTCACAGATCATGCTGGTGGCGCTGTTTCCCGCCTTCATGTACTTCTTCAGCGTCTTCGTGATGGTTCACTACGAGGCGAAGAAGTACAACATCGTCGGCGAACGTTCGAAGGAGAGTGCCGGGGAAATCCTGAAGAAGGAGTGGTTCTACACCCTACCTCTGGTGGTGATCAGCATTCTGATGCTGATGGGTTATTCGCCGGGCTATTCGGCGATCCTCGGCATCCTTACCTCGATCATCACCAGCTGGTTTCGCAAGGAGACCCGCATCGGTCCCAGGCGCTTCGTCGTGGCGGCGCGTAACGGTGCGGAGAATAGCCTCAAGATCGGCGCCACGGTGGGGGTGATTGGCATCATCATCGGCGTGCTGACCTACTCGGGCCTGGTGCTGACCTTTGCCGATATCGTCATCGAACTGGCAGATGGACGTCTGTTCCTCACCATCCTGCTAATCGCACTGGCCTCCCTGGTGCTCGGTATGGGGGTGCCGGTGACGGCGGCCTACCTGATCACCGCAGTGGTGGCGGTGCCGGCCCTGACTCACTTGGGGGTCAATGAGCTTGCCGCCCACATGATCGTCTACTGGCTCTCCCAGGACTCCAACATCACACCGCCAGTCTGTATCGCCGCCTTCGCCGGCGCCACCATCGCCAAGGCGAACATGTGGAAGACGGCGTTCACCGCCTTCAAGTTCGCCAAGTTTCTCTATCTGGCGCCGTTCCTGTTTGGCTATGTGCCAGAGTTCTCTCTGAACGGCACACCGTGGGATATCGCCATCGTCTTTGTGCTGATCCTGTTCGGCACCTACGCTTACGCCTGGTTGCTCAGCGGTATTTGGCTGCAATGGTTCAAAAAGGCGGATGTTTGATGGGGGGATCCTGCAGGGGCATTGTACGCGTGGTTTGCACGGGAGCCTCTGAATAAATCTGGGCTGTAAGGCTGCCGTTCATAATTCGTTCAGAGGCTCCCAATGCAACATAATCGGCTAGGATTAGTGGCAGGAATCGGATTCTATTCAATGGGTTCGGGGAGGGGGACGGGATCCTGATGGACGATACTTTTCGCAGGCTGGTTGAGATCAACGTCATGGGGCGGGTGATGGCGGCCTGCAGCGCCCGGGGTATCAGCGATCCTGGTCTGTTGGCGCAATATAACTCCACCGTGCTGCAGGCGATCCAGGCAAGCATGAGTGATGTGTGCACACCGGCCGAGTTTGATGAGATTCTAAGGCGCCAGATGGAGTGGCTGGAGCAAGAGTTCGACTCCAGCCTGCAGCAGCTTACAGTTCCTCCCCGGCAGCCGGAGGCGGAAGCTGACACTGAGGAGCCCCCAGAATCAGAATCAGAGCCAGAGCCAGAGCCAGAGCCAGAGCCAGAGCCAGAGCCAGAGCCAGAGCCAGAGCCAGAGCCAGAGCCAGAGCCAGAGCCAGAGCCAGAGCCAGAG
>NZ_KQ557153.1:0-19470 GCF_001443665.1 endosymbiont of Ridgeia piscesae
AATCGCCTCCACTACATCTTTCCTTTTCTGATCACGCTGTTCTTTTATCGTAGCCATGGAAAGCAGTATACACTGCCAATACTTTCGGAACGATTAATATCCGGTCTCTCTATCACGAAGCAGCAAGTATTTTTATTGATTCGCCCAAAGGGGCAACTGCTCTTTTAAGGCTAGCTCTTCAGAAGCTACTCATCCAAGTCGGCAAAGACGGAAGGAATATAAATAACGATATCAAAGAGCTGGTTGAGGGTGGGCTAAGTCCCAAAATACAACAAGCACTTGATTTGGTTCGGGTAGTCGGTAATAACGCCGTCCATCCAGGCCAGATAAATCTGGATGATGACTCGGATGTTGCTTTGAAACTATTTAAGATTCTAAACATCATCGCAGATGAGTTAATTACCAAAGAAAAAGAAATGGATGCTCTTTACAACAACATTATCCCTGAAGAAACAAGGGCGCACATAGACCAAAGAGACGGAAGAGGTAGTGATGAATAAAACACATAACAAGGCGCTCGTTCGGACGCAAACTACGCTGCGCTTCGTTTGCGCCGCACAGCTTGATCATTAAGCGCACAAGGATCACATATGAGTCAAAGTGTAATTTCTGATAATTGGTCGTTACAAAATATTTCTGAGCTTCTTCTCAATGGGATGGAAGATGGAGAAGGTCAGTACATTAAAATTGACCGCGAAAACGATTCTTATGAATATAAAAAAATATCCGAAGCTGTAATACAAACCGAAGCATTGTTCGACTTTATTACAGATATAATTCTTAGAGACCAAATAATAGTCGATGAAAAATTCACTCAAGCATGGAAACAATATAGCTCTCTAGACAAAGCAGTAAATGCAGGAGTGATTAACCCATTCCCCTTTCTAATTGATTATGAAAACTTACAGAACCAAGAAATGAGTTCGTAGATAGGCTTTGTGTAACTTCAGAACTTAGGACTCATCACGAAGAAAACAGCATTGGATGGGAAAAGTACAAGAACACTCCACACAACTACCTATCTCAAACGTTATGGGGAGGAGCCGGCATGTTGGCAAGGGGCTTTGTTTATGAAAAAGGTTACACTCCTCATCCAGTACGCAAAAGATTGTTTCTTGCTGCAGGCATTACATTGCCAAGTGAAGACGCGGTAATTCAGTTAAATAATGTTATTACTGAAAAGAGAGCAAAAATGTCTTCTGTAAATATCAATCATGACGAACTTCATTCATTAACAATTAACATGCTACCTTTGCCAATACAGGTTATTCAGGAATCAAACTCTGCAGATGAAATGATTTCAGTAGCATTACAACTACGGGATGAATATCAAGAGCTAAGAAACTGGCTTGGCTGCTACCAACAAGCATTAAGTGACGGTAGTTATAAAGATATTTTAAAATTTAAAAAAATTCTACTTTCAATATCTCAGTATATTGACTCAAAAATAGGTATTATTGATTCAAACTCCCCGACATTTACAGCAAGTATAGGGGTTCTAAAGGTAGCACTAAAAGGGCAACCGGTTAATGCTCTTAAGAACCAGTTTGGAGTTAGGTCAATGGTAAACAACCTTATTGTAAGTCGAACTGGCAATTCAGACCTTAAGAAGTTTTTAAACTTTTTTGGGCAAAAAAAAACAACGGTGGGTCTCAATGTGCTTGAAAATTTTGCTAAAAGTAGCGCTTAACAATGCGTTTAAGCGGGACTCACGAAAAGACGCCGTGAGCCCCTTAACTTTAACGTTCGGCACTAAAACATGGATTGCATATATGAAGAATAGTACCAAGTTCCCGGGAGGTTCTAAATCTCGTGTTAATCGTGTTGGAGTTAATATCCGTAATGGAACTTCAACAGAGTCCGACCTTAAAGTGCTTGAGGAGTGGCGCTCGGCTCACCGCGCAGTGCTGAATACGTTCCAGGCAATTCTAAGGAATAGAACTAGTGGGTTAAATATTACGGTTGCACAACGGCATAAACGTAAATCCACAATAATCGATAAACTTTTTAGATACCCATAAATGCAGTTATCTAGAATGGACGATGTTGCCGGGTGTCGACTTATATTTGAAGATATCGAATCACTTTATAAGTTCCGAGATGAATTCCATGAATCCCGGTTTCATCATAAAAGAAAGAACGGTATCGATAAGTATGATTATATAAAAACCCCCAAGGCGTCTGGATATAGAGGGGCACATGATGTTTATAGCTACGATGTAAATTCAGAAATAGGGCGACCATTAAAAGGGTTGCTGATTGAAATACAGTATCGTACAGAAATACAGCATGCTTGGGCTACGGCGGTAGAGGTAATTGGTTTTATTACATCAAGTCAACCCAAGTTCAAAAAAGGAGACACAAGGTATCAGCAAGCCATGGCGCTTTCTAGTGAAATTATTGCAAGAGTTCATGAAAAACATAATGGTCCCTATCCGAATACGGATGGAAAAGTGCTGGTTAGCAGATTTCTTAAATTAGATGATGAACTTAATCTTATTAATACGCTCAGCGGACTCAATGAGGTTGATGCGGAAGTATCAAGTAGAAAAAATGTTATCTTGATAATCTCCCCTGAAGGTGAACTCGAAACAAAAACATACCGCAGTGCAACAGACGCGATACGAGATCTATTTGAACTAGAGAATAATTACCCAGGTCACGATATTGTATTGGTAAAGGCGGATACACCCGAAGATGTGCGATTTGCATTCAAAAACTATTTCTCAGATACTAGGGACTTTGTTCAACTGCTAGAAGATGCATGCACTTCACTTTCTGGGGTAAAAAGATTGAGACGCCGAACAAGGCGCTCCACCTGACGGCAATTTCGCTGCGCTTCATTGACGCAGGTGAGCTTGATCGCTCACTAAGGAAAAGTAGCTGGTGGTAATAAAAACTTTTGAATTAATTCAATTCAGCGTAATACTTAAGACACCTCAACAATCTCCATCAAACGTTCCCACCACGCTTGATAAGCCTTTTCTTGTTCCGGCAGGTAATCATAATGATCATAAACCTGCCAGGAACCGGGCAACCGATGCCCCAGCATGATTTCTGCAATATGCGGCTCGGTCAGAGAAGATAGATTGGTTCTGGCCGTCTTTCTTAAATCATGCACCGACCAGTGTTTCATTTCATAGTCTTTATGACGGCGTAGCCACTGCATAATGTTATAGGGAAGCTGTAACGGTGCGCTTTGCCCCATCGGCTCGTTCGTACCGCTATTATTGAACAGGTATTCTCCCTCACCACTCAACTCCATAGCTTCTTCAACAAGTTCTTTCACAGCGGGAATGATCGGGCGTAACAATGGCTTGTTTGAGGATTTCCCGAGCTTGTGGTTTTCTGGTGGCACTGTCCAGACCATCGAATCCAGATCAAAATGCTCTTTTTTACTTAAACGCAATTCTCCATTCCGGCAAGCCAACACAAGGCAGAGCTTAAGATAGAGCTTGTTCTTTGCCGCCATGCGCGATTCATTAATGGCAAGCCAGACGAGCCTTATCTCTTCATCAGATAATGACCTGTCTCTGGCCACCTTCTTTATCTGCAAATCTTCTTTGGCGTTAATTTCGGTTAAAACATTGAAAGGAACGAGCTGGCGCTTCACTGCCCATTTAAGCATCTGCTTGCTGTTTATCAGAATACGCTCGGCAATGGCCGGGCGTTTCTCGGCATGTTCTTCCAGGATTGCCAGCCACTGGTGAAGGGTGATCTTTTCTGCTGGCAAATCACCAACAACAGGCAAAACATATAATTCAAAGCTGCGGCAGATTTCATGGTGCATTTTCTTATTCTTCTTGCAGTAGCTTTCATACCACTGCCGGAATATGGACTCTAGCGTATCGGCATTGATGAGCGCCTGCTTTTCAAGTTTGCGAACAATCTTTGGATTGTGGCCTTGCTCCAGCTCTTTCCGTAGGCGCTCATTTTCTGCGCGCGCCTCCTTCAATGTCATCTTCGGGTAAGAGCCGATATCAAGTACACAGATATGTACATAATTGTGAAGGCTCAGCTTGTCTTTGGATGTCCTTCATTGTCCCGCAGAAAGAGCGGAAAATCAATAAATACAAGGGGTTTCGGTGGTTTTTGACTCGGCTTGTCAGAGGCTGACTTTGAGGGAAAGATCCGGGTGGGAAATGATGGCGAAGGTGCGCCGCCGGCTGAGTTGTTCGAGCAGTTCGTCTGACATGGTGCTGAATCGGGTCGGGAAAACAGAGCATTATAGCGCAATAGGCACTGCTGCGAGCCCCTGGCCCGCTCGCTCAGAAAGACAGGGTCAGCAGCAGCGCATCCTCACGTCCGCCGATGGCCGGGTAGTAGTCGCGCCGCTGCCCCACCTCGACGAAACCGATCTGCCGATAGAGCCGGCGCGCAGGGCGGTTGCTCTCACGCACCTCCAGGTAGGCCGCCTCGGCGCCATGCTGCCGCCCCAGTTGCAGCAGCCGTTCGACCAGTCTGCGCCCCAGTCCAAGCCGCTGCCAGCCGGGGTCGATACAGATGTTGAGCAGATGGCACTCGTCCACCACCACCGACATCACCCCGTAGCCGACAATCTGCTGATCCACTGTCACCACCCAGCAGCAGTATCCCACCTTGAGGCAGTCGCGCAGAATGCCGAGGGTCCAGGGGAAGGGGTAGACGCGCTGCTCGATCTGTAATACCTGCTCCAGACCCTCTGCCTGCATCAGCCGCAGATCGAGCAGCGGATCCTGCAGTTGGGTACTCACCGGGCGACCCCACGCAATACTGACAGTGCCAGCTGCAGGTCGGCCCAGGCTTTGCCCTTCTGCTCCGGTGAACGCAGCAGGTAGGCCGGATGATAGGTCACCACCAGTGGGATCGCGCTGCTGCCAAAGTTATGGATGCGGCCACGCAGCTTGCCCACGGCGATCTCGGTCTTGAGCAGATTCTGCGCCGAGATGCGTCCCACCGAGAGGATCACCCGCGGACGAATCAGTGCGATCTGGCGCAGCAGATAGGGCTCGCATTTCAGCGCCTCCTCCGATCGTGGATCGCGGTTGCCCGGCGGTCGGCACTTGAGGATATTGGCGATGAAGACCTGCTGGCGCTTAAGACCCATCGCCAGCAGCATCTCGTTGAGTAGCTGACCGGCACGGCCGACGAAGGGCTCGCCCTGACGATCCTCGTCGGCGCCCGGTGCCTCGCCGATAATCAGCAGATCAGCCTGGCGGTTACCGACACCAAACACGGTCTGGGTGCAGCCCTCGCGCAACTGACAGAGACGGCATCCTTTGACCCGTTTTTCCAGGGCAGGCCAGTCGAGCCCGGCCACATCCGACTCGGCAGGCGAAGCCTGATAAGCCTCCTCCGGCACCACCGGCTCGATCTCCAGCGGCTCCCAGTCCCCCTCCAGCGGCGGGGCCTCGTCGAGCCAGGCAGGCGGCATCTCTCCACTTTCCGCAGGCGGGGCCACGATCGGCTCTGGTGCGGGCGGCGAGGCGAGCTGTGGCTTGTCCAACACAGGCGGCTTAGCCGGTTCAGGCTGAAGCTCCGTCAGGGAGTCACGGCGCTGCCACACCGTGATCCCAATGGTCTCGAGATAGCGCCGGCGAGTCGCCTCATCCATCGACATCAGGGCCTCCCCGGATCAGACATCACCGCCCTGCGGGTGCGCCTTCTCCACCGGCTCCATGATCTTGTTCACCGCGTTGATATAGGCCTTGGCGGAGGCGATCACGATGTCGGTGTCGGCTCCCTGACCGTTGACGATATGCCCGCCACGCTCCAGCCGCACCGTTACCTCGCCCTGGGCATCGGTGCCGCTGGTGATGTTGTTGACCGAGTAGAGCAACAGCTCGGTTTCGCTATTGACCAGCGCTTCGATCGCCTTGAAGGCGGCATCCACCGGGCCACCGCCAGCGGCGCTGTCGGCACGCTCCTCGCCGTCGATGCAGATCACCACATCGGCGTGGGGGGTCTCGCCGGTCTCGGAGCAGACCTTCAGCGAGACCAGCTTGACCCGCTCGTTCTTCGCCTTGGTCGCCGCATCGGTGACCAAGGCCTGTAGATCCTCATCGAAGATCTCATGCTTCTTGTCGGCGATATCCTTGAAACGGGAGAAGGCGGCGTTCAGCTCCTCCTCGGAGCCGAAGCTGATGCCCAACTCATCCAGGTGGGAGCGGAAGGCATTGCGCCCGGAGTGCTTGCCCAACACCATCCGGTTCCGGCTCCAGCCCACATCCTCGGCACGCATGATCTCGTAAGTCTCGCGGGACTTGAGCACACCATCCTGATGGATCCCCGACTCGTGGGCGAAGGCGTTGGCGCCGACGATCGCCTTGTTCGGCTGCACCGGAAAGCCGGTGATGTTGGAGACCAGCTTGGAGCAGGCGACGATCTGGGTGGCATCCAGGCCGCTGTTGCAGGTGAAATAGTCGGCACGGGTGCGCACCGCCATCACCACCTCCTCCAGGGAGGCGTTGCCGGCCCGTTCGCCGAGGCCGTTGATAGTGCACTCCACCTGACGTGCGCCGTTGGCCACCGCCGCCAGGGAGTTGGCCACCGCCAACCCGAGGTCGTTGTGGCAGTGCACCGAGAAGATCGCCTTGTCCGCGTTGGGGATACGCTCGCGCAGGGCACGGATGGTCTCGCCAAACTGATCCGGCATCGCATAGCCCACGGTATCGGGCACATTGAGGGTGGTGGCACCGGCATCGATTACCGCCTCGAAGATCCGGCACAGAAAGTCGAGCTCGGAACGGCCTGCATCCTCAGCAGAGAACTCCACGTCGTCGGTGTAGTTGCGCGCCCGCTTGACCGCCGCCACCGCCTGCTCTACCACCTGATCCGGCGACATGCGCAGCTTCTGCTCCATATGGATCGGCGAGGTGGCGATGAAGGTATGGATACGCCCTGAGTTGGCCTCTTTCAGCGCCTCGCCGGCGCGCTCGATATCCTTGTCCAGGGCGCGCGCCAGGCCGCACACGGTGGAGTCCTTGATCGCGCGGGCCACCGCCTGCACCGCCTCAAAATCACCTTGGCTGGCGATCGGGAAACCGGCCTCGATCACGTCCACCCGCAGCTTCTCCAACGCCTTGGCGATGCGCACCTTCTCCTCTTTGGTCATCGAGGCACCGGGGCTCTGCTCACCATCTCGAAGGGTGGTATCAAAAATGATTAATCTGTCTGGGTTGCTCATGCTTCAACTCCATCTATGACGCGCCTGACCGGAATACGCCACAGGTTTAATTCTGTCGATTGGGATGTTGCTCTAGTTGTGGCGTAGATTCTGGCCCCCGCCGGGGCATCGTCAGTTGCATGCCCCTCAGGGCAGCAGTCGCAGCAACAGAGAAAAGAGGAGGTCAGTCAGACGCGCAGCAGACACCGCCCCCTGGAAGGGCAGGTCAAACAGCTTGTGATGCGCAATCTGATTCATCAATCGAGTGTCCGCTCAAGAAGCTTCGAATATAACCCAAGCCCCCAGTATTGCCAACCGTCCAGGCAATCTGCCGCAAACCAAACTCAGCCCTTCTTTTCGGGCTTCTGTGGCTCGGCCACTTCACCCTCCGCGCCGGCCGTCCGCCGGGAACGCCACTCGCGCAATTGGCTCAGGGTCATTACCGGTCCGGAGATAGCGTAGACGAAGAAGATCAGAAACAGCACCACCGGCGGCTTGGCGAGCAGGATCGCAAAACCCAGCATCACCACCACCAGCACGATGAAGGGGACTTTGCCGTGGAAGTCGATCTCTTTGAAGCTGTTGTAGCGCACATTGCTCACCATCAGCAGCCCAACCACGATAGTCAGCGGCGCCACCAGCCACTCGACGGAACCCCCAGCGATCCCGTAATCGACACCCAGCCAAACGCTGCCGGCGATGATTGCTGCCGCTGAGGGGCTCGGCAGCCCCTGAAAGTAACGTTTGTCCGCCACCCCGATCTGGGTGTTGAAACGGGCCAGCCTCAGCGCCGTACCGGCGGTGTAGACAAAGGCGGAGATCCAGCCCAGCTTACCCAGGTCGGTAAGAGCCCAGAGATAGATCACCAACGACGGTGCCAACCCAAACGCCACCATGTCGGCGAGGCTGTCGTACTCTGCGCCAAACGCGGTCTGGGTGTTGGTCATGCGCGCCACCCGGCCATCCAGCCCGTCCATCAGCATCGCCACAAAGATCGCGATTGCCGCCGCTTCAAAGCGATCATTCATCGCCGCAAGGATCGCGTAGAAGCCGGCAAACAGGGTTGCGGTAGTAAACAGGTTGGGCAACAGATAGATGCCGCGGCTGCGCTTTTTCGGTTTCTCTGGAGCTGTCTCCATCTGGCTGATCCTGTTTTGGTGGGGGGCTCAGTATAAACGACTGCGCCATGGGCTCGAAGTACGACGACACCCCCAGAAACCCGCCAGCGCCGAACCGAAGAGATTATGCCAGATCGAGAAGAGCGTGCTTCAGGCTCACTCCGGAACCACAACCGACAGGCCAAAGATCTGCCACAGCTGCATACCGCCGCGATAGTAGAGGATCTTCTCGGCCGGGTAGCCGATGCTCAGCAACCCTTTGATGGCGGTGGGGGACTGACCGCACCAGGGGCCATTGCACCAGAGCACCAGATATTTCGCCGCGGAAAAGTCCCAGCCATCGTCCTTTAGCTCTACCCCAAGCCGGGCCAGCGAATCCTCCAGGGTCAGATCATCCGCGCCCTGGCTGGGGTTGAGCTGGGTGAACGGCAGGTTGATGGAACCGGGGATGGTGCCGCGCTCGTACCAGTCGGGGGTGCGGGCGTCGATCAACAGGCCGGAGCCATCAGCCAGTCGCGTCCGCATGAACTCGACCAATTCCACCTCGCCGATGGTCTTCACCCCCGCCGCCAGCTGCATCGGCTGTGCGCAGAATGGCGGGCAAGGCCGGGAGGTGCGGGCGAAGTCGAATTCGAGCATCGCCTCGGTATCCTGGTTGCGTCTGATGGTCAGCGATTTACCCGCATGCTCGACCTGGAACTCACCGAGCTCAGGGGTGATATTCACCTCGAGGGCGAGGGCCTGATGGGAGCAGGCCAGCAGGAGCATCACGATCAACAACAGGCGCGTCCACCACATCACCGCGGTGCAGTCAGCTTCGACAGGGTTGTGCAGAAAAGGTCTGGGCATGGAGTGTGCTCCCGGCATTATCAATAATGGCATCAGCCAGTGACTGACCTATTCACATCGTGCGGATATCAACAAACTCCCCGCTGGGATAGTCGTAAAGATGAGGGATTGCGGCAGCGATCCGTGCCGCGGCCTCATCGGCTGGGGGTGTGCCCCCAGTGTCGCGAGAATCGCGCAGCCGCAGCACCGCCGGGAACTCTGCCGGATCAGGCTGGCTGCAGAGATACTCCATCATGCCAGTGTCAATCAGCCCCGGCGCCAGTGCACTCAGATGGCTGGCGGGAAATTCATGGGCGTAAAGCTTGATCAGCATGTTGAGCGCCGCTTTGGAGAGAGCATAGCCGGCCCAGCCCTTGCTGCCGTTGACCGCCGCACCGGAGGAGATGGCGACGATCTGACGCAGCGGCTTGTCCCAGCCCTGCAGCCAGTCGAGGATCACCTTGTTGGCCCAGAGGTTGACGTCCATCACCTGCCGCGCATCCTCTAGCGAGACCTTATGGAATGCCTCCAGCTCACCCAAGATGCCGGCGTTGAGGATCACCAGGTCGAGCCCCTCGGCGGGTTCCAGCAACACATCCATCATGCCTGGGATGGCATCAAAGTCACTCAGGTCGCAGTGGATATCCTGCAGCGGCTCGGCCTGTTCCGCACAGCCCCGCCGGCTGCAACCGTAGACATTCCAGCCCTGCGCCAAATAGAAGCGGGTCAACGCCTCGCCCAGTCCGCTGCTATTGCCGGTGATCAATAGATTTTTTCCGCCGCTCATCGCTGCCCTCTCTGCATGCTGTGCATCGAGCCCTAGTCTTTTCCCCTGCGGCGAAAAAAACAACCCCAGCTGCGCCGCTGCCCCCTATCCGGTCGGCAGTTCGATCTCCGTCTGCGGCCGGCCGATGAAGTAGCCCTGCACATAGTCGACCCCAATCTCTTCGAGCATGTGCAGGGTCGCCTCATCTTCAACAAACTCGGCGATGGTCTTTTTGCCTAGTCCAGAGGCCATCTCAACCAACGCCTTGACGAACACCTGATCCTTGCGGTTCTGCGGCAGCTGGCGGATGAAAGAGCCATCGATCTTGACGATGTCCAACGGCAGCTCGCGCAGATAGTAGAAGGAGGAGAAACCGACACCGAAGTCATCCATGGCGAAGCGGCAGCCCAGCTCCTGCAGCTCACGGATAAAACTCTCAGCGGCGGTCATGTCAGCCAACGCCGCCGTTTCGGTGATCTCGAACACCAGCTGCTGTGGCCTCACACCGCGCAGCTGCAGCAGCTGTTTCAGCAACGGCAACAACTCTGGATCATCGACCGCCCAACCCGACAGGTTGACCGAAAGGTTGATCAACTGCTGCCCAGCCTTGCCCAGCTCAGCCAGCCGGTTGATCGCCTCGCGCAGCACCAGGCGATCGATGCTGTGGATCAGCCCGGTCTTCTCGGCCACCGGGATGAAGTCACCAGGCATAACGATGCGAGCATCCGCCTCCCGCAGCCGCAGCAGCACCTCATAGTGGGAGATACGCCGTGAGGCGATCTCCATGATCGGCTGGTAGTGGAGCAAGAATCCACCCTCCGCCAACGCCCACTCGATCTTGCCCTTCAAAGAGACGCTGTCGCTCATCTGTTCGCGGATCTGCTCATCCTGGGCGAACAGGTGCCAGCGGTCACGGCCGCGCTCCTTGGCCTGATACATCGCCAGATCTGCATTCGCCATCAGATCCTGCAGATTGACGCCATGATCGGGGAACAGCACCACCCCGATACTGGCGGAGATCCTCTGGCTGCCCTCCTTGCTCGGCAGTTCAATCCCCTTCATCACATCCAGCAACTTGCCAGCTACATCCACCGCCGCGCTGACATCCGCATTCGGCAGCAACATGGCAAACTCATCACCACCAATGCGCGCCAGGATGTCACTGCTGCGGGTGGCCTGCGCCAGTTGCCGGGCGATGATCTTGAGCAGCGCATCGCCGGCCTGATGGCCGCTGATGTCGTTGACATACTTGAACTGATCTAGGTCGATGAAGAGCAACGCGCCACTCTCGTCATAGCGCTCGGAACGCTCCAGCAGGCGTTCCAGCTCAGCGACCAGACGACGGCGATTGAACAGCTCGGTGAGGGGATCGTGGTCGGCCAGCCACGCCAGGTTCCTCTCCGCCACCTTACGCTCGGTTACATCCAGGCCGATCGAAAGCAGCAGCGGCAAATCATCGACATCTTTGGCGGGCAGCCGCGAGTGGACCCAGGAGATGCTGAACTGGCAGCCGTCGTCTGACACAACCCAGCTGTCATGCTGATAGACATCGATCTCTCCCCGTTTGAGCCGCTGCAGATAAGGCTCCGGGTCATCCATCTCCCCTGCCACTTCGATCAGTTCGAGGAAACTCAGTTTGCCCGCCTGCTCCTCCCGACAGCCGAACACCCGCTCACCTTCGGGGTTGATCGACAACAGCTGGCCTTGACTGCCTTGGGTGAGAATCACCACCTGGGCGTTATGCAGCAGGCTGGTGACAAAATCGCGCTCACGCGCCAGCTCTTCGCTGCGTTCGATCAGGCTGATGGCGCGCTTCCTGACCTCCAGATTTAGCGCCTCAAGCCGTGCGGCAAGATCGAGTACAGCGCCTCCCGCCACATCAATCTCATCAGCGGCAATCCGCTTTATCGGCCTTGCCAGCTTGTGCTGCACCTCGGCAAAGGCATTCTGCGCCAGCAGCGGAAGGGCACGCGACAACAGACGCAGACGCCGCATCGGGCTCCACAGCAGGAGCAACAGCACGGCCTCCGACAACAACAGCCCCAACAGCCCGGCGATGACGGCAGTACGGGTCGAGTGCTCGATCTGTTCAACCGAGCGGGTGATGTCGTTGATGATCAGAAACTGCGGCCTGTGCACACCACTGCTGGCACTCAGCGGAACGATCTGCAGGGCATAGCGGTTGCCGGCGTATGTCAGCTGTTGCGGCTCCCCCTGCAACTGCGTCAGCGCGATCCGGGATGCCGCCGCGTTGAGCATCGGCAGCAGCTGGTCTGCCTGGGAGCGTGCAACCACCCCCACTCCCCAATGGGCCGCCAGCGTCCCCGCAAGCGGATCAGGACCAGGCTGGGCTGATTGACTGAGGAGCGCGATATCGGCGCCGGTGATGCTATTGAAGGCGAGGATCAGGTCTGAGATTGGCCGTCCCAGCAGGGTCACGCCGGCATACTCCGCCTGGTCGAGCAGGGGCTCCGCCACAAACTGCCGGCAGCCCCGCTGGCAGTCGATCCAATGGAGTGGCTGCTGAGTGCGGTTGACCTGTGCGACCTGCGGCTTGAAGCACGCCAGGGTCTGCTCTGACTGCCAGTGGTAGAGCAGCTCCCCGTTGCTGGAGAAGAAGGCGGCGAAGTCGAGCCCCCAGTCGATTTCCAGAGTTGCCGCATTCTGTTCAAACACCGTCTCCAGCCGTTTCGCCAGTCTGCTTTCACCCGACTGGCTGGCAGCAATCACCGGGGTCAGGGCAGCCACCTGCTCCAACTGCTGAAAGCGATCCAGCACCAGGGCCCGCAACTCCTCGGCCTGCTGTTGATTGATCTCACGCTGATGTTGGACAAACTGATGCTGTAACTGCAGATAGCCGAGCGCCGCCAGTCCGCCATTGACGCCAATCAGGATCAGACTGAAGAGGAGTCCCGCCTTCCATTTGAGGCTGAAAAATCGAGCGTTCTCTTTTGCCTGTCCTGCCATGGCGCCTAAAAACCATATGAGACCAGCAGACTGAACATGTTCCAGTGCTGCGTCATCGAGAACAGGTCTGGATTCTCGGCACTTGAGAGGAACATGGTGCCATTCGCACGGCCATATTCAGCGCGCAGGATCAACTGCTCTGTCGGCTCCCACAACAGACCCAGGGTAGTCAGCTTGCTAAAGCTGGTGTGGGCCGGTCGGCCAGATATCGCACTGCGCCCGCTGCCGTCGGGGTCATCCTTGTCAAAGTGGCCCTCTTCATAGCGCAGCAGCAGTTCCCAGTCAGCGGCAAGACGGTAACTCCCCTGCAGGTAGTAACCATCAACCGTTGTGTTGTTGCTGTCCAGAATTGAGCCAAAACCACTGTATTCGAGGGGCTCCTGCATATATTCCAGGGTTAGGCTCCAGGGGCCTTCGTTGTACTGCGCAGAGGCGAGCCAGTAGTCGATCCCCAGACTGCCGCTGAGGGTTGGAGGCAATGGCGAGGGCAGACCTGACATCGTGCCATTCAGATCGAGCTTTACACCACTCAATGCTATACGCAGCCGCCCACCCTGCCATTCGTAGAGTAGGCGACCGATTAGATTGAGCCCCTGCTGGCTCAGGTCCGGATTAAAATCGTTGATCAGATAGGTTGACTCCATGTTCTCATCGATCAGCGATTTACCTGAACCAAAGTTCAGATAGAGACTATGGTCGCCCTGATGAAGCTCTCCATAGAGCTGTATGCCATCGTTGGAGAGCACCGTATTGCGCACCCGGTCCCAATAGATGACCTGGGGCAGGAAGATGCTGGGCCGGGTGGAGGCCACATCGCGGGTGTCGTTGTAGAAACCCAGCACATTCTTATAGCGCCCGACAATAATGCCGGCGCGCCCAGTCTCAGAGATATAGGGCGAATAGTCGAACTGCGCATAGTCGACCGCCGGTGAGCCGTCATACATGCCGCCGGCACGACGCGACAACAGCTGTCCGGAAGCCATAAGTTTCGGGCTGATGCGATAGGAGAAATTGACGCCGATCTCGCGGAACTCAGTACTGCCATCTTCGCTGTCACCAAAGAAACTATTGTCGCTGGTCTTCACATAGCCCTGGGTGAGAAAGCCGTGGATCTGCAACGGCGAATCGTCATCGAAAAGGCTCCCAGCGGCGCAGAGCTGCATCCGCCCGGCAAGAAGGAACAGCAACAGGACCAATGCCAGAGGATTATTCGATCTCAATGGTCCTGACCTCCCCATCAACCAGCCCTTCCGACAGATAACCGATAGCTCCCGGGGTTACCGACAGCCGCAGATACATCTCCGCCTCCGATCCCACGCGGGTCGGCGCCTGCCCCGTACCTGAGTAGATGCGCCGGCTCCAGGCACGGCGCAACTGGTGGGGAAACACCCCCAACACCTGCTTGGTGAACTCCACATGCAGCGGCGCCTTGTCTCCCAGTACAAACACCCGGACCGGGGTGCCATCTGGCCACTCGGTCATGCGCATAGTGAAGATGCTACGAAGCGTGGCGCGGGAGAGAGGCCTGATTGAATTCCCGCTGTTGGCAACAAGTTCAACAGCACCGCACTGCAGCGGCAGGCAGGTCATCAACAGAGCGAAGATGGTGAATTGAAATCGTGCTTCCATCACGTACAGCAGAGTGAGCCAAATATCATTTGGCTTATCGGGATCAGCTCCCACAATTTTAGACGACAAAATTCCACAATTAAATCATGGTAATTTTGAATGCCTTATCACTTCTGCCAGAAACGACTCCTGCTGCTCCGGAGTAACTAACTCAGACTCCTCTCGCAATGGCAGGGCAGACAGGGCCCGACGCAGTTGATCGGCAAACAGACCGGCACCGAACTGACCAGATGGGTAATGAGGGGTGGAGTGCAGACCGCAGCTGGGCGAGCGGCTCTTGAGGATGAAACCATCGAGCCGCCTGACCTGTTCAAGCCAGTCGGCCGCAAACACCAGCAACCGTTCTGTCACATCCAGTGTGCTCACCTCGACACCAACTGCCCGCGCCCTGCCTGGCTCTCCCACCAGCCGCACCGCAGGCCGCGGCACCCCCAGCCCGGCCCCCACCTCAGGGCAGACCGGCAGCCACTCCACCCGGCCTGATAGCCCCTCGATGATCACTGTGGCCCGCTTCTCCCGAGCGTCGTAGCGCACCCGCTCCCCCAGCAGGTAGGCGCTGATACCGACGACTGGACGCCCCCGCATCATCCGTTCACCCACAACCTATCAAAACGATATCTGTGCATAGCGGGAATAGGCCTGAGCGATATCAAAAAGTCCAGTCCCGACTGACGCTGCCTCTCCCCGCGGCCCATGCTAGGATCGCCCGAGATGGATCAACCAAAACCACAAGCCTACTGCCTGCGCCGACTCAACCCGTTCAACGGTACCCTGCAGGTGTTTGAGAGCGACCATGCACGTGCCTTCAGCGCCGACGGCAGGCGCTGGGAGATCCAGGTGCTGAGCCACCAACCCCAGGGGCTCTGGGCCAACACCCCGCTCGGCGACAAGGCCTTCTTCCGCTTTGGCATCTGGTCTGCCGCAAAGGGACTAAAACAGGTGCCGATCAATCCCCTGTTCGACATCCAGCAGATGATCGATGCCGCCGCACAGCTGATCGAACCGTTGCAACTCGCCCTGCCGCACCTGCCCTTCCCGCCAGGTGATCCATATGAACTCTGGTCCCTCGACGAAAACAGCGCTCAACCCATCGCCTTGCTCGCCAGCGTGGTCACTGACGCATCCCGGCAGAGCATAGAGGCCAGCCGCTGGGTCGCCGCCCAGCAGGGAGATTTCTCCTTCATCTCCGCCACCCTGAGTGACAAACAGGTACCAAACAACGACGGCCATAATCCCCGGGTGCACGCCTCGATTCTGGAGGCGATGGTGCGCGGCCGGGCTGGGCAGAATCACCGGCGCGGCTGGTTCCTGCGCCAGCCCGGAGAGCCTGTGGTCGCCTGCGATGCCGGGCAATCCAGCCCATCGGCCGATGCCTTTCCACCACTGCCGCTGAGCGACGCCTGGGAACATCCAGATGACCGCACCCTGTTCGAAGAGTACCTCGATTGGAAGGCGCCAAAACTACTGCAACTACCGCAGATCCCCGATGCCTGGCGCGCAGAGCTGGAGCAACGGGCGGTAAAAAGCGCTATCGAAGTAGAGCGCTGCTGGCAACTCTACCCCAAAATCCTCGATAGACAGCTGTTGAATCGGGCCCGGGTTGAGGCAAAAATCCGCACATCCGCGACCAACAAATAGGGTGTCATGAAATACAAAGACCAATCAGACCAACCCCTCGATGGGGCTGGCCGTCTTGGTGTGCTACTGGTCAACCTCGGCACTCCCGACGCCCCCACTACCGCCAGCGTGCGCCGCTATCTGGCCGAGTTCCTCAGCGACCCGCGGGTGGTAGAGCTACCCCGGCTGCTGTGGATGCTGATCCTGCACGGCATCATCCTGCGCACCCGGCCAAAACGCTCCGCCGCCGCCTATCGCGGCGTCTGGGGTGAGCAGGGCTCACCGCTGATGGAGATCTCACGGCAACAGGAGACCGCCCTGCGCAGCCGGCTGCAGCAGCGCCTCAACGGTCAGGTCGAGCTGGAACTGGCGATGCGCTACGGCACCCCCTCTATCGCCAGCGCACTGGAGAGACTACGCAAAAAGAACCTGCAGCGCCTGGTGGTGCTGCCGCTCTACCCGCAATATTCGGCCACCACCACCGCCTCGACTTTCGATGCCGTGACCAGCGAACTACAGCACTGGCGCCGCCTGCCGGAGCTGCGTTTCATCAACCGCTACTGGAATCAGGCCGACTACATTCAGCTGCTGGCCGACAGCATCCGCCGCTTTCGCCAGGCCAAGGGGGAACCGCAGCGGCTGCTCTTCTCCTTCCACGGCATCCCCCAGAGCTATGCCGACCAGGGCGACCCCTACCCCAGCGAGTGCCTGCAGACCGCCCGCCGCACCGCCGAGGCTCTCGGACTGGATGAGGATGAGTGGGCACTAAGCTTCCAGTCCCGCTTCGGTCGTCAGGAGTGGATCAAACCCTATACCGATGTCACCCTGAAAGCCTGGGGGACAGAACGACTGCAGCGGGTGCATGTGGTCAGCCCCGGCTTCTCTGCCGACTGTCTGGAGACCCTGGAGGAGCTGGGTGAAGAGAACCGACACTATTTTCAACAGGCCGGCGGCGGCGAATACGCCTACATCCCCGCCCTCAACGAGCATCCCGACCATATCGAAATGCTCGCCAATCTAGTCTGCCGCCACCTGCGCGGCTGGCCTGAGGCTGAGCAGAATCGAGGAGAGAAAGACTGATGGAAAAACACTATCGCCCCACCGAGATCAAGCTGCATCAGGCATCACGCTTTCTCGATATCGCATTTGATGACGGCCGCCACTTCTCCCTGCCCTGCGAATACCTGCGCGTCTACTCCCCCTCGGCGGAGACCCGCGGCCACACCCCAGAACAGGCAAAACTGGAGACTGGAAAAGAGATGGTGACTATTCTCGACCTGAAACCGGTCGGCAACTACGCAGTGAAGATTATCTTCGATGATGGCCACGACTCCGGCCTCTACGACTGGAAATATCTCTACAATCTGGGGAAGTTCCACGATGAGTTATGGCAGGCCTATCTCGACAAGCTGGCGGCGATTGGCTATCAGCGCAAGGAGCCGGAACTCCCGCCGCCACGTCAAGCCTAAACCAGTTCGACAGAGGCATCGACGGGCACTTCACGTTGCTGGGCCAGATAGTCGCGAAAGTTGTCAGCAGAGAGGGGTTTGCTCAGCAGGAAACCCTGCACGATATCCACCTCGCGCTGGCGCAGAAACTCCAGCTGCTCATCACACTCCACACCCTCGGCCACCACCTCGATATTCAGCCCATGGGCCATCGCCACGATGGCCGTAACCAGGGATTGATCATTCTGGTCGGTATGCAGTTCACGAATGAAGCTCTGGTCGATCTTGAGGGTGTGGATCGGAAAGCGTTTGAGATAGCTAAGAGATGAGTAACCGGTACCAAAATCATCCAGTGACAATTTCACTCCAAGATCCAGCAATTGCTGAAACAGTCCCATCAGGTTGCTTGACTCTGCCATCAGCAGACTCTCGGTGATCTCCAGCTCCAGGTACTCTGGCGGCAAACAACTCTTCTCCAACGCCTCTTTCACTTTCTCCACCAGTCCACCATCCTGAAACTGGGGCGATGAGACATTCACCGCCACCCGCAGCGATCGTCCCAACGTCTGCGGCCAGCGCGCCGCCTCCATACAAGCCTGCTCCAGCACCCAGTTACCGAGCGGCAAAATCAGGCCGGAACTCTCCGCCACCGGGATGAATTCACCGGGAGAGACTTGGCCTAACACTTGGTTGTTCCAACGCAGCAGTGCCTCCGCACCCAACAGTATTCCGCTGCTGGTATCCAACTGTGGCTGAAAATGGATCTCAAGTTCGTCCCGCTTCAAGGCTTTGCGTAATTTCGATTCGATAAGTAGATGGCGCGCCGCCATCTCCTTCATCTCACGGGAGAAAAACTGAAAATTGTTCTTGCCCTGCGTCTTGGCGTTATACATCGCGGTATCCGCATGCTGCAGTAGCGTCTCGGCCGTATTGCCATCATCAGGAAAGAAGCTGATACCAATGCTGGCAGTCACATACAGCTCACGATTGTCCAGTAAAAAGGGGGGGGTGATGGCATCAATAATCTTATGTGCAATCTTTTCCACACAGCTCAGCTCAACCACATCGGGGATCAGGATGATGAATTCATCACCACCGATCCGCGCCGCTGTATCACTGGTACGTAGCACCTGGTTGAACCGTTCTGCCACCATTTGCAACAGCTGATCACCGGTCTTGTGCCCCAGGGTGTCATTAATGGTTTTAAAGTTGTCCAGGTCAAGAAACATCAATGCCAGCTTGGTATTGTTGTTCAGGCAGCGTTCAAACGCCTGACTTGCACGAGTCAACGCCAGCACCTTGTTGGGCAAGCCAGTCAGCTGATCATAGTTGGCCTGATAGCGCAGTTTCTCTTCGTAGTGGAACCGTTCCGACATATCGAGCATGGTCACCAAGCAGATCGGCGGGTCTTCCGATGTCACTACCTGCAGACGCATCTCCACCGGATAGAGAGTGCCGTCACGTCGGCGATTGTCACCACGGAATGCAACCGCGCCCTGATCGGCCTCTGAACTGGATTCAACAAGCCCAAGAAAAACCGCCTGATCGATCCCCGGATGGACATCAGAGAGGCTAAGCTGCAACAGCTCCTGCTCGCTATAACCCAGGTTACGCGAAGCCCCCGCGTTGCTCTGCAAGATATCGAGTGTGTTCAGATCGACCAGATAGATCTCCGAAGAGAAATCCTGCAGGATTCGCGTCAGGCGGTTGTCGAGGCGTTTTTTCTCACACTCCAACTGCTGCATCAGCTCTCGGTTTTCGTAACGAAGATGGAGCGAAGTTTTGATTGATCCGTTGAACCGTTTGGCGGCCCGCAAGAGAAAGATCAACATCGAAAAGGTCAATACGCTGATGGCGATATTAATCGTTCCGAAAGTATTGGCAGTGTATACTGCTTTCCATGGCTACGATAAAAGAACAGCGTGATCAGAAAAGGAAAGATGTAGTGGAGGC
>NZ_KQ557154.1:0-12666 GCF_001443665.1 endosymbiont of Ridgeia piscesae
CCTCTTTGGTTTCGATGGTCAGTTAGCACTTCCATCAAAACCGGTAACCCTCACTCTTTTCAAGTCAGGTGTCAGATCAGGTCTGAACTACTACACCTTATTCATCGTGGATCGCGGAATCTGGCGAGCTCAGTCGCCCCAGTTTAGCAGGTCGCCTATTCCCTCAGTCTCATGATAGGTGAGGCTCGCCGCGATCTGACTTTCGCCGCCCTCTCCCACCAGGACCGCATCAAGGCTGCCAAACGGACGCTCGGCATGGAAGCGCAACGGAATGCGCCGCTCGTCAGCCGTCAGCCAGACCAGCAGAAACTTGACGGAAGGGCGTCCATCCGCATCCAGACTGGCAAGACGCAATCGCCACAGATTGCCGCCTCCGGCAACCTCGCTAGCCACCTCCACCCGATAGCGCTTCAGCGCCTTGCCGGTAAACACAGGTAGTTCCAGCACCTCACCCTCTGTCAGCTCAATCCTGCGCAGTCGCTGCAACAGGGAGTAGTAGTCGTAGGTCGCCGCTTGCAGATCCACCCGATTTGAAAGCACTGCCTGTTCGCCATCAGCCTGCCAGCCCTCCAACAGCTCGTCCAGCTGAAGCGGCAGCGGCTCACCAGCCGGCTCCGGCTCAGACATCTCAATACGCACAGCCTGCCGCCCCTGGCGGTCGAACCAGAGCAGCTCCCGCTGGCGTTGGTCGGTGGTCAACTCCTCTTTCACCAGCAGCGCATCTTGGACCTGTGGATCGAACCAGCTCTGATATCGGTAGCGCAGCGGGTAGATCAACTCCGCCTTGCCATAGGCCGCTGTCGAAACCTGTAATAGGGCGGTGCGCACCGGCCTGCCATTCAGCAACTGTGGCTGAGCCGGCAGACGCAGTTCGGCGTCAGCAATCGCCATCGGCATGAAGCCGGAGAGTATCCCCTGGTAAGAGATCTGATAACGCCACAGCTCCGCCTGTTCGACAGCCAGCGCACTGTTGCCGAATAGCCAAAAGCAGAACGCGCCCAGCAGTGCTGCTTTGATTCCAGATTTGATCCCGCCCATTCTCTACTGTCCTCTACTCTTGCACGATCAACTATACTGCCATGCAGGTTGGCATGTTTTTCGCGGCTTAGCCTCTGGAAACTGAACCCCAGATGAATCTGTCAATTACCCGACACCAGAGGAGTCCATAAGTATGGTAACCCCAATCCACCCCGACAAATCGGTCACCAACCCGAGCAACCGACAGATAGAGTCAAACCGCAACAGAACTGCGGGTGAGGCCAGGCATGCAGCTGCAGCCAGCGACGCCTCTCAGCCGAGCCGGCCCGACACTCAAGTGGATGTGGAGAAAGCGCGGCAGCTTTATGAGATGGAGCAGAGCCGGGCGGAACAGACCTCTCCCCGGATTGAAACCCCGCAGCAGGCCCGCTCCACCCTCGAGCAGATCCTGGCACAATTGAAAGCGACACCGCAGCAAGCGCTGCAAGCTCAGGGTGGAGTATCAGAGCAACTCGGCAATCTACTGGAGAGCGCGCCAGCCTAAGGTTTCTGAACGGCAGCCTCAAGGCTGTCGCTCCGATTCTGCTCCACATCCCCAATCAGGCGGGCGATCTCCTGATGCGGACCAATCACCACCAGCATATCCCCCGCATCGATCTTGTGATCCACCCCGCTGGTACTGAAGATCAGCCGCTCCCCCATCTCCAGATCGACCACCCCTATCAGGATCACATCGTAGCGCCGATGCAGTTCGATCTGGCTCAGCGGCCGGCCCGCGAGACAGGAGCCTGCCGGGATCTTGATCTCAGCAATGTCCATATACTTGCCGAAGAGGGTGCGATCGAGCATCTCCACAATCATCGGCCGGGCAATCAGGTCGTGGATCTTGCGTCCGCTGATCTCAAACGGGTCGAGCACCTTGCTGGCACCGGCGGCCAGCATCTTCTCTTTGCCCCGCGCTGACTCCACCACACAGACGATCTTCAGCTCAGGCTCCAGGGCACGGGCGGAGAGGGTGAGAAAGACGTTTTTCGACTCCTCGTCGAACAGACCGAAGATGATATCAATCCCCGAACCAAGCCCCACCGAGCGAAGCTGGTCGTCGTCGGTATAGTCCAGCTCACGGGCGTCGAAGCCCCGCTCACACAGGCCGCGCACCTTCTCCTGATCGCTGCTGAACATGGGTACCCGCAGACCGCGTTCGGTCAGCTGCCCCGCCACCTCCTGGGCCAGCGCGTCGGCGCCGAAGATCAGGACACGCAGATCGCGATTCACAGCCCACCTCGTTCAAGGGCATCGCGAAAATGGGCGATGCTGTATTCGTGTCCAAACAACAACAGCAGATCCCCCGCTGCTAGTTCAAAGTCGTGTTTTGGGTTGAAGTGAAACACCCGCCCGCCCAGCTCAAACAGATGTGTCTGCCCCTCCGGCGGCGCGCTACCATCCCGCACCACACCAAACGCGATCAGCTTGCTCTGTTGGAAGTCAACCTCACCCAGTCGACACCCTACCAGCTTCGTCCCCGGATGGATGCGCACCGCATCGACCCCCACCTCGCGCTCGCCAGACAGCATGCCGTAGATGGCCTCGAACGCCACCGGCTGGCCCACATACTCCGCCGCAATCAGGCCAGCCACCTCGTAGGGCGCCACGGTATGAGTGGCACCGGCCCGCATCAACTTGGTGATATTCTCCCGGTGGTTGGCGCGGGAGATGATCTCGATCTGCCGGTTCATCTGCCGCGCAGAGAGGGTGATGTAAACGTTGATCACATCATTGCCGGTCAGACAAAGCAGCCGCTCGACCCAGCGTTCAACCCCCAGATTTGCCAACAACTGACTATCCTCGGCATTGCCTTGCACCGCCAGATAGCCGCGCTGTTTGGCGAGATGGATTGCCGACTCCCGCGTATCAACCACCACAAACGGGTTCTTCTCCTCTGCCAGGCGCTGCGCCACCACCTCACCCACGCGCCCAAAACCGCACAGGATGATGCCGACCCGCTTGCGTTCCACCTCAGAGTAGACCCGCAGTGAGCGCACCTCGTGCATCTTTTCACCAAAACCGGAGACGATGATCGAGGTAAAAAAGGCGATCACACCAAGTCCCGAGATAATCAACACCAGGGTGATGACCCGCCCCTCGATGGTCTGGGGCGTGATATCGCCGTAGCCCACCGTCGACATGGTCACCACCGCCCAGTAGAGACTATCAACAAAGGAGTTGAACTGAAGGCCGGATGACTCGAACTCAAAAAAGAAGAAGGCGGTGGCGGCGGTAAAGGTGATGAAGGCCATGAAGATGAGCAGCGTCAGCAACTCAGTGCGCTTCTCCGACAACACCTTGACGAATCCACTGATACTGCGGGTGTAGCGAAACAGCTTAAACAGACGGAACAGCAGGAAGATGCGCAGAAAGCGCAGTGGACGATAGCTGGGAATAATCGCCAGCAGATCGATGACCGCCAGCGGTTGACTCATGTAATCCCATTTGCGAGCGAGGATCTCGCGCAGCGCTGGCCAGAGGCGAAACCGCTCATTGACAAACTCCGCCCGTTCATAATGTTTGAGGATGATGGCGTGGCTGTCGTTGTAGATCCAGAAGCGCAGCAGATATTCGAGGATGAAGACAGTCACCGCGATGCGCTCGACCACATCATCGATCAGCCCCAGGTCGTGGCGCACCTCATAGATCAGTAGCCAGACGCTCAACAGCACCAGCAGGATCATGAAGATATCGAAGTAGGGCCGCACCGGCGCCAGAGGGTTCTCCAGCAGGTCGTAAAAGAAGTGCTTGGCCCGCCGGTAGCGGGCCGAGCCCTCCAAGGCGTAGCTGAGGCGGATCAGTGTGTGCGATATCCCCATCTGCTCTCTTCTTGCGGCTGCCGGGCGGCAATAATCGGGCCGCGCGGCGCTAAAACGGCAAGACTAGGAGCCTAGTCAGATTATCCGTTTAAGCCCACCCCGAAGGAAGTGCCCTTGGGGTAAAAATCCCTGGATGGTAATCAACCCAGTTTATCGCCATCCAGGGGTTTACACCCAAACAGTGTTAAATCCGACAGACTCCTAGCGCTGGCGCGACTCCCGGCCCATCTCAATCCGCTCCACGTCCGCCACGGTGATCACCCGGCCGTCGAGGGTCTCGAAGTGGCGCCCTTCCACATCACCGCGCCGTGCCTCGTAGATGAGGCTCTCGCCGGTCTGGGTGTTGACCACCCGCACCGTGACGATACGATATTCGTCGCGCCACTGAAGATAGAGGAACAGGCTGCTGACCAGGATCATGAATATCACCAATCCGTAGGCGGCCAAGCGTGGCGTAACCATCCCGCTCGGCTTGGCTGGCGCACTCAGCTGCGGCGACCGCTCTGCCGCCTCGATCTGCCGCACCCTGCGGGCACGCTGGCGCAGCACCAACCAAGCGATCCCAATCACCCCGAGGGTCAATAACAGCTTTGTAATCATAGCCCCGAACCCTATCATGGGCAGCGACACCCTGGCTACGATCGGGCTTGCAGACGCCTCTCACCACGTTTTACCATCGCTACATGAAACTTCATCCCATTCTTCTACCCAGCCTGCTTGCGCTGCTGCTGGTGGCCGGCTGCAGTAAACCCGACCGCCCCACCATCAATCTCTATCGGGCGGTGCATGTGGGGGATATCGATCAGATCGAGCGTAACCTCTACTGGGACGCCGATATCAACGCCACCGGCCCGGATGGACGCACACCACTGCACGTGGCTGCTGAACGCGGCCTGCTGGTAGTGGTGAGCATCCTGCTCGACCATGGCGCGGATATCGATGCAAAAAACACCTTCGGCAAGAGCCCCATCTACACCGCGGTGATGGCACGCCGGCCTCTGATTGCACGCCAGCTGGCAGACCAGGGGGCGCAGTTCGAGCCAAACGAAATGCTGATCGAGGCGGTGCGCTCCAACAGCGCCAGCCGGGATATCATCAAGTTTCTCATCAAGCGGGGAGCCAACATCAACGTCACCGACAAGGATGGCAACACCCCCCTGCACATCGCGGCACTCCAGGACCATCGGGTGATCGTCAAACACCTGATCGCCGCAGGAGCAGAGGTAAACCAACGCAATCACGCCGGACAGACCGCCTTGCAGCTAGCCATCGCCAACAACTCCGAGGCGATCATCGCAATCCTGCACAAATATGGCGCCGTTGCCGGAAAGCCGGAAATGTAACGTTCTTCTGCAACCCATCATCAACTTTTAGAAGCGACAACTATGGCATCTACACCCGACGAGCTGACAGTCACCTACACTGAAGACGGCATCGACATTGTCAAAGAACTGGACAAGGTTGTGCTCACGAAAGGAGCCTGGACCACCCTCATCTTCCGCTATCAGGAGTGGAATCGCGCCAAGGAGGAGTACGGCCCGGAGAAGTACACCATCCGTCGCTACCAGAAGCGCAACGGTGAATACCTGCCGAAGTCGAAGTTCAACATCTCCAGCCGCGACCAGGCCAAGGCGGTGATCGGGGCGCTACAGGGCTGGTTGGACGACTGATCAGGGGCCTCTGAATAAATCTGAGCGAGCAGAAATTTGAACTGCAAAGTTACCCGTCCATGATTCGTTCAGAGGCTCTTTAGCCGCTCTCCGCGACGCGCTCCGCCCACTCCAGCAGTTGGGGAAGTAGTGCGCGGCGCTCAGCGGAGAGCCCCTCATCCGCCGCCAGCAGGTCAAGCTGAGCCAGATACTCATCCAGCTGGATAGCACCACCGCCATCTACATCAAACAGACGTGTCTGACGATACTCATCCCAGCGCTGCCGCTCCGTTTCGTTGAGCGTCTCCGGCCAGTTGCGGGCGCGGTAACGAAACAGCATCTCCGGCAGGCGCGCATCGTCAAACGCAAAGTGCAGCCCGGCCAGCTGATCAACCGGAGTCTCGCGGATCTGCTGCATGCGGCGACGATCGTCTTCACTGAAGAATGGGCCGCTGTACAGACTCAGATCCGGGTCCGTCTGAGGCTCGAACTGCTTCATCTGGTGGACACGGCTGATCTTCGCCTGCAACTCAGGCGCTGACAGCAGCTGCTGGCGATGTCGTTCCGCCTGTTCAAGGTTGATCTGCCAGCGCTCCGCCGCTTCCGCCGTCAGGGTGTTGGTCGGCACCAGCACCGGACACTTGTTGAGGTGCACCGTCTTCAGCGGGATACGTTCCACACCTTCAGGCAGAGCAGCGGTCGGGGTAAATAGACGCTGATGGATCTGCTCATCATCCAACTCCAACAGCGGCGCTGGATCCTGGCGCAGGTCGAAGACAATCACACCGTTACTGTTCGTCGGATGCTGCGCCAGCGCCACCACCGGCGCGATACACCCCAGCTCAACCGGGTACATGGAGGAGACATGCAGCAGTATGGGAGCCGTCGCCTTGAGGTTGAGCAGGTCACGCAGCTGATGCTTGTTGCGATGGCTCAGCAGGTAGCCGTAGAGGCGCGGCTGGCGCTGTTTGATCAGCCGCGCCAGGGCGATGGTCGCGTACACGTCTGAAAGGGCATCGTGAGCCGCCTGGTGGGCGATGCCGTTGGCGGCGGTCAGCAGTTCCAGACGGAAGCTGGGGCGCCCTGCCGCATCGCTCGGCCACTCTATCCCCTCTGGCCGCAAGGCATGGGTGAGGCGCACCATGTCGATGATGTCCCAGCGGGAGTTGCCATTCTGCCACTCCCGGGCATAGGGGTCGAAGAGGTTGCGGTAGAGGGTGAAACGGGTGAATTCGTCATCGAAGCGGATCGAATTGTACCCGACCCCACAGGTGCCAGGCTGGGCCAACTCACGATGGATCTGGGCAATGAACTCTGCCTCCGGCACGCCCTTCGCATACGCCAATTGCGGGCTGATGCCGGTCACCATGCAGGCCTCCGGCTGGGGCAGCATATCATCGCTGGGACGACTGTAGATCACCAACGGTTCGCCGATCGGCTCCAGCTCCGCATCGGTACGCAGTCCGCCAAACTGGGCCGGCCGGTCCCGCTTCGGATCGGCGCCCCAGGTTTCGTAGTCGTGCCAGTAGAATGTCTGCATCATTAGGCCCTGCCGTGACAAAGCCCGCAGTCTCTCATCCAGAGAGTTGTCGCTGCAAGCCAGTATGCTTGCACTTTGCCAGGCATAAAAAAGCCGCTCCAGCCGAGGCCGGAACGGCTCTTCTCAATGACCAGGAGAAGGGGGTTAGATCTTCTCTTTGATGCGTGCTGCCTTACCAGTACGACCGCGCAGGTAGTAGAGCTTGGCGCGACGCACGTCGCCACGACGGGTCACTTTGATGTCGGCCACCAGTGCACTGTAGGTCTGAAACACGCGCTCGACGCCTTCGCCGTGGGACATCTTACGCACGGTGAATGCAGAGTTGAGGCCACGGTTACGCTTGGCGATGACCACACCCTCGAACGCCTGCAGCCGCTCACGGCTACCCTCTTTTACCCGCACCTTAACAATCACGGTGTCGCCGGGGCCAAACTCTGGAACCTCACGGCCCATCTGCTCGGCTTCGAGCTGCTCGATGATTTTACTCATGGTCTATTGCTCCTGTTCTCGCTCCGCGTCTCCCGACGCCGCTCTGATTTCATTAAAAAGCTTCTCTTCTTCGGCCGTCATCCGGCGCCCTTGCAGAAGATCGGGCCGCCGCTGCAACGTCCGCTCCAACGCCTGTTTGAGGCGCCAGCGTCGAATCAACTCGTGATTACCACTCTGCAGGATCTTCGGCACCTGCATGCCGTCTATCTGTTCTGGACGGGTGTAGTGCGGGCAATCCAGCAGGCCATCCATGAACGAATCCTGCTCAGCCGACTCCGCCGCACCGAGCACCCCGGGCAGCAGACGGATCACTGCGTCCATCAGCACCATCGCCGCCAACTCACCACCGCTCAGCACATAATCGCCGATCGACCACTCCTGATCGACATTGCGCTCGATGATGCGCTCGTCGATCCCTTCGTATCGACCCGCGATCAGGATCAGATCTTCGCCTGAGGCGGCCATCTCTGTCGCGACCTGCTGATCGAAGCGCTGCCCCTGCGGACTCAGATAGGCCAGCTTCACATCCGGCCGGCCGCTCCTGGCGGCCTCGATAGCGGCCTGCAGTGGCTCGTACTTCATCACCATGCCTGGGCCGCCGCCGTAGGGGCGGTCATCCACCGTGCGGTGCAGATCGCTGGTGTAGTCCCGCGGATTCCAGAGTCTTAACTCCGCCTGTCCCCGTTGCAGCGCCCGACCAACCACGCCCTGCTGTTGCAGTGCATCGAACATCTGCGGCATGACGCTGATCACGTCAAAGCGCATCGTTCTCTAAAACTCCGGGTCCCAGTCAACCAGCATCAGCCCAGCAGCCAGATCGACCCTGCGGATCGCCTCACCCCAGGTGTAGGGAATCATCCGCTCCCGCTCTCCCTTGACCACGACCACATCGTTGGCGCCGGTCTCAAACAGGTAGCTGACCCGCCCCAGCTCGACTCCATCGAGGGTCTCGACCCGTAATCCCTCCAGGTCGGTCCAATAGTATTCACCTGCTTCCAGTGCTGGCAGCTGCGCCCGGCGAATCGCGATCTTGCTGCCTTGCAGCGCGGCCGCCTGATCGCGGTCATCACAACCCCGGATCTTGGCAATTACCCCTTTGCCTTGGCGCTTGCCCTCCAGCAGCTTGACCTCACGCCACTCCCCATGCTGCTGTAGGTACCATTGGGAGTACTGGAGGATGCCTTCGCGGGGTTTGGTGTCGGAGTAGACCTTGAACCAGCCACACACACCGAACACGCCGGAAACCCGCCCCATCACCACCATCTCGTCGGACTGCATCGTTCTGTCCGCCTTGGCAGGAATGGGATTCTCCGAACCGTCAGATCCGGGCTCAGGCTGCGGCTTTGGCAGCCCGTTTCAGCAGATCCGCAACACGGTCGGAGGTCTGCGCACCCTGGGAGATCCAGTGATCGACGCGATCGCGATTGATCCGCAGCGGCTCCTCGCCACCGGTGGCAACCGGATTGAAGAAACCGAGGCGCTCGATGTAACGGCCATCACGTGGATTACGGCTGTCGGTCACGACGATGTGGTAGAAGGGCCGCTTTTTTGCGCCAGTTCTGGAAAGACGAATGGTTACCATCTCTTTACCTTACCTTAGTCACGATGATTTTGGATACACCGGGTACTCCGGCGGGAAACGGCGCATTATAACGGAAAATATTGGAATGTGAAGCCCGCATTGAATCCAGCCTCAAACTTGCGGCATGCTCCGGAAAGGAGGGCAGAATTCAGCACGTTCAGCGGCCTGGCGGCGACAACCGGTTCAGAATGGAAAACCATCTCCGCCCGGCCCACCTGGGAGCCCTCCCGGCAGACGCCCCCCCATCCTTCGCAACATCTTCTCCATGCCACCGCCCTTCATCTTTTTCATCATCTTCTGCATCTGCGTAAACTGCTTGAGCAGCCGGTTCACATCCTGCACCTGGGTGCCGGAACCATTGGCGATACGGCGCTTGCGCGAACCCTTGATAATCGCAGGGAAACGGCGCTCTTTCGGGGTCATGGAGTTGACGATGGCGATCAGCCGCCCGATCTCTTTATCGTTGACCTGGTTCTTGACCTTGTCCGGCAGGTTGCCCATACCCGGCAGCTTATCGATCAGACTGCTTATTCCGCCCATCTTGCTCATCTGTAGCATCTGTTCGCGGAAGTCATCCAGGTCAAAACCCTTTCCCTTCTGCAGCTTTTGCGCCAGCTTGGCCGCCTTCTCCTGATCGACTTGGCGGCTGACCTCCTCCACCAGGCTAAGCACATCGCCCATGCCGAGAATGCGCGAGGCAACCCGGTCGGGATGAAACGGTTCCAGCGCGTCGACCTTCTCGCCCACACCGAGGAACTTGATCGGCTTACCGGTGATATGGCGGATCGAGAGCGCGGCACCGCCACGCGCATCACCGTCGGTTTTGGTGAGGATCACGCCGGTCAGCGGCAATGCCGCATCGAAGGCTTTGGCGGTATTGGCCGCATCCTGACCAGTCATGGAGTCGACCACGAACAGGGTCTCGACCGGATCAACGCTGGCATGCAGCTGCTTGATCTCCGCCATCATCTCGTCATCCACATGCAGACGTCCGGCGGTATCCACCAGCAGCACGTCAGCATAGGCCTTCTTCGCCTCGGCCAGCGCCATCTTGGCGATCTTCACTGGCTTCTGATCGGCGGAACTGGGAATGAACTCGGCGCCGACATCTTTGGCCAGGGTCTGCAACTGCTTGATGGCGGCGGGACGGTAGACGTCGCAGCTCACCACCATCACCTTCTTCTTACCGTTCTGCTGCAGCCAGCGCGCAAGTTTGGCAACGCTGGTGGTCTTACCCGAACCCTGCAGACCCGCCATCAGGATCACCGCGGGGGGCTGGGCTGCCAGGTCGAGGGATTCGTTCGCCTCTCCCATCACCCGCACCAGTTCGTCGTTGACGATCTTGATCAGGGTCTGGCCGGGGGTGAGGCTCTTCATCACCTCCTCACCCATTGCCTTGGCCTTCACCTCATCGACGAAGGCACGCACCACCGGTAACGCCACATCTGCTTCCAGCAGCGCCATGCGCACCTCACGCATGGTATCTTTGATGTTCTGTTCCGAAAGACGCCCCTGCCCCCGCAGGTTGTCGAGCACCTTTCCAAGCCGTTGTGTCAGACTTTCAAACATGAGCGTTCCACCAAGCAGGCCCCACGGGCGTAAGATCAAAACCGGCACAGTATATAACAGTTGAGTTTGGCCCCCTAGCGGGCTGTTAGTCGGCCTTCCATCAAACACGCCTTATATGCGATTATCGCGACACCTCAGTTATCGAACCACCGCAACAGGGAATCCAGCCGTTTTGCTGACATCATTTACCATCACGGCCTATCTGCTATCCGGATTGATCTTTGGCGTGCGGCTATTCAGCAGCCGCAGCGTCAGGCTGCTGCCCCGTTCAGCTGGACTGGCTATTGGCTTTGCTGGGGTGGTCCTGCATGCGCTGTTGCTCTGGAGTAATCTGGTAAGCGGCACGGGCGTCAATCTGGGCTTTTTTAATGCCTTCTCGCTAATCGCCTGGACCATCACCTTGCTGCTACTGCTCTCTGCCCTGAGCAAGCCGGTTGAGAATCTGGGTATAGTTCTGCTGCCGATGGCGGCCCTGGCGATCCTCCTAGAGACCCGCTTCAGCTCGATTCACCTGCTGAACGAAGACGCTTCCCTCGGTTTAACTGTCCATGTGCTGGTCTCGATGCTGGCCTACAGCCTGTTCACCCTCGCCAGCGTCCAATCCATTCTGCTGGCGATCCAGGACCACCAGCTCCACCATCGTCACCCCGGCGGCTTTATCCGCGCCCTGCCCCCCCTGCAGACCATGGAGAGCCTGCTATTCGAGATGATCGGCGCCGGCTTTTTCCTGCTGACGCTGGCGCTGGGCTCCGGCTTTCTGTTTCTTGACGACATGTTCGCGCAGAGACTGGTACATAAGACGGTGCTGTCGATCACCGCATGGATCGTGTTTGGGATGTTGCTGTGGGGACGATACCGTTTTGGCTGGCGAGGCCAGAAGGCGTTGATCTGGACCCTGAGTGGATTCGTGGTTTTGATGCTGGCCTATTTCGGCAGCAAGGCGGTAATCGAGCTGGTGCTTGCCTGATCTTCGTCCAGGTCAGCGACTGAAACGGCGGTAGGCCTTTGCCACCTGCCGACCCTGCTGCAGACGATTCAACTGGGTGCGGATCTCACCCCTGGAACGCTCGCCTATCGCCATGATCTCCGCATCGAGCCTGATGATCTCCTGAACCTTGTTGGCAGCCAGCCTCTGATCGCCAAACGCCTCTTCACCATCAAAACACTCAGCGATCAGACGGCTGCGCTGCACCTCCGTCTGCTCCGCCTCCTCCCAGGCAGCCTGTTGTGCCTGTTCACGCATCTGGCGGGTCAGCAGCAGAACCTGCTCCAGGAGGTCATCTTTCACAACCATTTAGGCACCCACTGCAGGAGAGATCTTCTCCTGTGGCAGCTGTTTGACCTCATCCGGCAATGCATCCCAGGCAAGCTTGATCTCGGTCAGCAGCGAGGCGACCTCATCGAGGATTTCCGGATCGTTGCTGCTGTTGGCCGTCATCAGGCGACGCCCCATATATTCGTAGAGGTCATCAAGGTTGCGGGCAATATCACCACCACTCTCTAAATCGAGTGCACCGCGCAGGCCGTTGATGATCGACAACGCCCAACTAATATGCCGGCTCTTCTGCCCCATATCCTTGCGCTGTATGAACCCCTTCGCCGCCGCCATCTTGTCCAGCGCACCCTCCATCAACATCTGGACGAGCCGGTGCGGACTAGCGTAGGCAACCTCTGAGCTGGTTGCCACCTGTCCATACTGGGATATTCCACGCTTTTTTAAATGGCTCATGGGTAGTTATGCCTCACGACTGTTTCTCATTCTTGTCTGGATCACCGCTCTCTGCAACGCTTTTTCCCTCTAGGAAGAGTCTCTTTGTTTCCACCCCATACCAGTCAGGCTCTCATCTCCTTCAACCACCTCATTTAGTTAGGATGAGAACTGTTGAGAAAGAAAACTGCTGGTATTAATCGTTCCGAAAGTATTGGCAGTGTATACTGCTTTCCATGGCTACGATAAAAGAACAGCGTGATCAGAAAAGGAAAGATGTAGTGGAG
>NZ_KQ557154.1:12766-31993 GCF_001443665.1 endosymbiont of Ridgeia piscesae
ACTTCGCTGATTAAGAGTTTCTTCCGCATGTCAGATACAAAGTATATTTTGGCAAGTTCAAAAATAGACTGCCAATACTTTCGGAACGATTAATAGTTTGTAACTGCCCCATTAACGAGTCGAGCGCAGCGAACTGGGCCCGATAGCGTCGCTCAGTCAGATCGAGACGATATTCGAGCTGATTCTGGCGATCCTGCAGGGTATCAATGCGGGCAGCCAGTCCATCCTCACGCGCATCCACCATACCATCAGCAGTCAGCAGTCAGCAGTCAGCAGTCAGCAGTCAGCAGTCAGCAGTCAGCAGTCAGCAGATCGTGGGCGAGATCACCCAGGCGTTTGGCAAATCCCTGATCACTGTCCGCGAACAACCTGCTGACCCCGCTGAAATCGGAATCCATCGCCTTGCTCAATGCGCTCTTATCAAGACTCATCCGGCCATCCTTGCCGATGGATAGCCCCACTTCGGTCATATGGGTATAGCTGCCACCAGTGATCGAGGCGCCACTATTGACTATGCCAAGCATCAGGCTTTCCATGGTCAGCAGGGTGCTGTCTCCCGCCAACTGCCCATCATAAAGGCTATCGATGGTATTACGCAGATTGTTAAAGGCGGTAGCAAATGCATCCACTGACTCGGCAATAGCGTCATCATCTCTGCTGAAATCGACCGTGCCACTACCAGTCGTTTTAAGATTAAGGGTCACACCCTGAATCGCATCACTGATCGTATTCGAACTACTGGTAACACTAAAGGTATCGACGGTCAATTGGGCATCTTGAGCAGCCGCCACCTGAGTCAGGTTCTGCGTGCCTGCCGCCTCGTAATGGAGTTGGGAAAGCCCTGCATCACCCGAGACCACCACCTCAACGGCATTCGACGCACCGCTGTCATTCGAGGTCAGGATCAGGCGGCTGCCACCACTCTCGTTGAGAATGGTGGCGGCCACCCCTGGGTTATCACTGGCCTGATTGATCGCATCTCGAATGCCCGCCAGGGTGTTGTTACTGCTGTCGATGGTGAGACTGAAGCTGCCAGTGCCCACCGAGATATCCAGAGTGCCGCTTCCCACCACCGTATCCTTGTTGGTAAAGGTAGTGGAGGCGAGCTTGTGGCGTTGAGCCAGTTGGGTGACGTTGATATTGAAGCTGCCCACATTGGCAGTCTCATCCGCACTGGCGGTAAAGGCATCCGCGTTGGAGGATGAACCGGAGAAGACCTGGAACTTGGTGAGAGAGCCCAAGTCATCCATAGCCGTTTCAAAATCCGACACAGCGCTGCGCAGCTGGCCATAGGCGCTGATCTGCGCGTTGACCTGGCTCTCCTGATTCTGCAGACGATCCAGCGGCAGCCGCTCCAGATTCATCAACTGATCAATGATGCCGTTGACGTCGAGCCCAGATCCAACACCGGGAGCGAGAATAGAAGCCATGATCGTCTCCCCTCCATTTAATTTGTTTTACCCTGGAGGAGAGTCCATCCAGGGTGAACAGTCTAAGTTTGAACTCTACAGCGGCAAGCCGACCTCTTTCAGGCTTTCGCCTTAAGAATCACCCCAGAACTCTCTTGCATACGCTGCGCAAGCCGGATGACCTCTTCAGGCGGGATCTGGCGAACTAGTTCGTCCCGATCCAGATCAATTACCTTGATGATTGTCTTGCCGCTCTCCTCATCCACGCTGAACTGGAGTGAGCGCTTCTGCTGCTGGACCTTCTGATTGAGCTCTTCAACCATCTTTTCCAGCCGCTCAAGACTGCCCTGGGTCTCCTCTTCAGCCTGGTCTTGATGGATCGATACATTTCGCTCAGCAACCTGACGCACAGCTTCTGCTGGCCTGGCCTGCTCCACCCATTGGGGTTGGGTCGTCCGGCTGAACTGAAGCAGCGATCCCATTGTTACTTCGGTTGTCATTGCATCCACCCTGAGGCTGATCTCTTCGAGTCTAGTGCATCCGGGCTAGATCGCCCGGATGCCGGTCGATGAGCTTACTGCAACAGCGCCAGAGCACTCTGCGGAACGACATTGGCCTGAGATAGTATCGAGACACCAGCCTGCTGTAGGATCTGCGTCTTTGTCAGTGTCGCGGTCTCCGCCGCAAAGTCGGCATCCTGAATCCGGCTGCGTGAAGCAGTGAGGTTCTCAGCGTAATTCGAAAGGTTTGAGATAACCGCCTCGAAACGATTCTGCACGGCACCGAAGGTTGCTCGATTCTGAGCCACTGATGTGATGTCGTTTTCGATACCGGTGGATGCGGTGCTCAACTCTGCCGATGCGGCGGAGGCACTACTGACATTGATGGTGCCGGTAGCGGTCAGGCTTGAAGCGTAGGCATTCAGGCTGGTCAGGTCGACGGTTTTGACGCTCACCTGGTGACTGGCCTTGCCATCCTGACCCACCTGGAAGCTCATACTGGCAGTGGCGGACAACAGGGAAGTACCATTGAACTCGGTGGTCTGCACAATACGGGAGATCTCCTGAGTCAGCTGATCCACCTCCTTCTGCAGGCCGGTGCGATCTTCAACGGTGGCGTTGGAGGACTGCACTGCAATCTCACGAATCCGCTGCAGGTTGTTGGCGATCTGACCGAGGGCACCTTCCGCAGTCTGACCAAGTGAGATGCCGTCTGCCGCGTTACGTGTGGCCTGATTCAGGCCGCGGATATCCGCAGTCATCTTTTCAATCTGATAGAGACCCGCCGCGTCATCTTTCGCGCTGTTGACGCGCAGACCGGAAGATAACCGCTGCAGGGATTTGGCTAGGTCGTTCTGTGTGGAAGAGAGGTTACGCTGGGCGTTCAGCGACATTACGTTTGTATTGACTACGAGTGCCATAACTTTTCTCCTAATCACCCGGCGATGCGGTACATCAAGCCTGGGCATCGGGTTTGCATTTAGCAGATATACCTTCGAGAGTGATGGTATTTACCGCTTCCGGCCTCTGTAACGGCAGCCTGCCAGGGATCTTTAACCCCGCCCCTTATAAAAAGACAGCTCTGCACTCACTGATAACGATTTGTTTTTAATGAATAATCAAACATTCCATGAGAAAGGCAAAAAATGGACCCCAGGAACACCATTCCCCTCATGGTTCAGCTAAAACACTCTAACTACCCCGCCGGCTTCAGCAGTTGGCGCAACACCTCATCAGAGAACAGCGCCTGCATCCACTCCTCCAGGTGATCTTCCAACATATGATTCTCCCGCACCCAGGCCCGCATCCGGTCGCCCTCGTCAGCCAGAGCATCCGGCTCGTGGATACGTTCGCGAATCGCCTTCTCCCAGGCTCCCGGCTTATTGGGCAGACAGGTTGCCGGACTATTGCGATAGGGCTCCACATCAGAACAGATTACCGGCCAACCAAGGGTCCCATACTCAAGCAGCCGCAGGTTGCTCTTGCCCTCATTGAATTTATTGTGCTCCAGCGGAGCGATCGCCAGATCCAGATTCAGGCTGGCGAGCTTCTGCGGATAGTCGACGAATGGCACCCCGTCGTGGTACTCATCCACCAGCGGCCGCAGCGGAGTCGGGCACATTCCCATAAAGACCCATTCCACCTCGTCCTGCAACGCCTCCATTACCGGCCGGATCAGCTCCAAATCCCCCCGGTGCTGGGCGGCACCAGCCCACCCTACCCGTGGCTTTTTACCCTGGCCACGCTTCGACTCCAGACTGCCCCAGCGCTGCGTCTCCAGCCGGTTCGGCATCACCCAGATATCCTCGATAAAGTCCTGATAGACCTCCTTCAACGGCTCGGTGGTGACGATCAGCCGATGACAGTGCTTCAGCGCCCGCCGCACCCGCTTGCGCATATCGCTGGGCAAACGGTTCTTCTGCCCGCCCTTCTGCGGCAGGTGAAACAGGTTATCATCGAGACTAAAGACCAGAAAGGTATCGGTGTACTTCCGGTAGAGATCCAACCAGCGGATCATCAGATCGTTGATGCCGTGCAGCACAAACAGGCTGTCCGGCGCAGCACGGGCCATCTCAGGCAGGCTCGGCACCCGAGTGCGTTCCCGCCCCTCGGAATTGGGCAGTAGCGAAATCTGCGCCAGCGCCGCCTGCTCCAGCGCCCGCAACGGCGCTCGCACCCGATACTCGCCGCCACCACCGGAGTTGACCGGATAGGCCCAGACCCTGGGCCTGGGGTGAAATGCCGCCTCCCAGGTCACATCCATCTCGGTCTCGGGCTGGACCTCTTTGTGCAGCAGGCTCAGATTCGGGTTAAAGGCCGGATCATTGGCCAGTGCCGGCAGATGGCGCGACACCAGCGCCTCCTGGCTGCGCGCCACCATCTCGACAAAGCTATTGTCGGCATAGCTGTGGATCGTCTGCCGTCCAAAGTGCACCAGACTGGCAAACGGCGTCCAGATCACCTTGTAACCAGCCGCCTTCACCTTCAGACAGAGGTCCACATCGCTGTAACGCACGCCAAAGTGTTGCTCATCCAGGCCGCCCACCTGATCGAACAGCTCACGCCGGATCAGCAGACAAGAGCCGCTCACCGCCGAGTACTCCTGGGCCACCTGCAGCCGCCCCATGTAGCCATCTTCACGCATCGAGATGCCGACGAAGGGTGAGCTGGCATCTCCGCCCATGCCGAGCACCAGCCCAGCGCTCTCGATCCGCTCACTGGTGTAGATCAGGCGCGGCCCGACCACCCCGACCTGCGGCCGCAGCGCCTGCGCCAGCAGCCGCTCCAGCCAGTTGCTGAGCACTACCATGGTGTCGCTATCAAGGAACAACAGGTAATCTCCCTGGGCCTGCTGCACCGCCCGGTTGCAGATCGCTGAGTAGTTGAAGGGGGCATCGTCGTGCAGCAGCCGCACCCGAGAATCATTTCGCTCCAGCTGCCGGACAAACTCCAGCAAGCTCGGCTCACGACTGCCGTTGTCTACCAGCAGCAGCTCAAAGTTGGCATAGCTGCTCGTCTCCAGCAGGGTATTGATCGCCGGTTTGGTGATCCCCTCCAAGTCGCGGAACGGCAGAATAATCGAGACCAGCGGCTCGCTCAGCAGCGGATAGTCGACAAAAAAGGTGCCGAAGCTGATGCCATTCTGCACCTTGGCATCAATATCACAGCGTTGCAGATGTGCCAGCAGCACCTGACAACGCGCCTCCACCACCGCCGCCTCATCCCGTGCCAGCTGGTAGCGATCCTGACGGTGCAGCAGCACCTTGGGGATATGCAGCAGGGTCTCTGCGTCCGCCCGCTCCGCCCGCTCCGCCAGCTTCAGCGCCAGATCGTACTGCGCCACGCCCGGCTCCACGGCATAACCACCCAACGACTGCAGCAGCTCGCGACGCACCGGCAGAAAGGCCCCCAGATAGGGCATAGAGCGCAGCAGTTCCAGGTTGAATTCCGGCTTGAATAGCGGGTTGTAGCGCTGGCCGTTGTCGTCAAGCCAGTCCTCATCGATGTAGAGCAGTTCCGCCTGGGGATGGAGATTGATGTAGTCACCGCAGGAGATCAGCGCATCCGGGGCGAGCCTGTCACCGGCGGCGATTAGCGCCACCCAATCGGTGCTGGAGTCGGACAGCACCGCATTGATGCCTTGCATCAGATCCCCCTCCACCTGCACCCATTCGACCATCTCCAGCTCATCGAAAGACCCGCCGGGTGAGGGCTGCTGTGAGACCACACTCAGGCCCCAGCCGGAGTAGAGCTGCTGTGACAGACTATCCAGAGTATCGGCAAGCGCCGCCTCTTCGCCCTTCTGAAAGGGCAGCAGCAGATGAAAACCAGGATTCACCCGCCACTCAGTCATCATGCGCTCCGCGTGGTACTGGGCCTGGCTTTCGGTCAGCTGATGCTTCTCCACCCACTCCGCGTAGCACTGATTCATGTCAGCATGAAAGGTCGCATTCAGATCGCGCTCCAGCAGCGAACTGTAGACCTCCCGATAGTGTTCGATCTGCGCCTCTACGGTACATTCCTGCAGCACTCGCTCACGTGCGCTCAACAGCATGCGATGACGCAACTGAGGATCGTTGATCAGGTTCTCAATCGCTTCACGCCAGGCATCCTCGGTATTTGGCACCACAAAACCGCCGCGGCCATCCTGTACATTGAGATAGGGAGTGAGATTGGAGTAGACCCCCGCCGCACCGGCTGCAGTATATTCGATCCATTTGATGTTGCTCTTAACCCGATTGAAGTCGTTCTCCTGCAGCGGCGCCAGGCCGATATCCAGCCCCAACTCCGGCAGTTTCGCCAGATACTCTTCCAGGCTAGAAAAGCGCTCCACTCGATCGGCCAGCCGCTCCAGCTTGGGGGTGACACAGCCGACGAATACAAAGCGCACCCGCTTGCCGTACTTTTTGTGGATACGCAGCAGCACCGGCTCGATCATCCGCAGATCGGCCAGATGGGTCACAGTGCCGACATAACCGATAGTCACCGGCTCTTGGTCACGCAGCGGCGGCACCTGCGTCGGAATCAGCGCCGCCGGATGCACCGTCGGCAGCACACTAATGTTCTTGTTGTAGGGGAGATAGGCCTCCTTCAGCGCCTCGGTGGAGACGATCAGCCCGCTCGCCTTGCCGATGAAATCGAGCACATGGGCGCGAGTCTCCAGGCCAATGCCGAAGGCATCGTGTCCCTCCGGCACCTTGGTGAAGAGATCATCGGTCTCATAGTAGACCGGCTTGCCCGACCGCAACATCCGATCCAGCACCCCACTGTGTTCCGGGCGGGGAAAGTGGCGCTGCACCACGATCACATCAGCGCGCTCGATGGCCGATTCGTCCACCTCACAGACCCCCTTCGGGTTATGCGTCGCCCAGATCGGCTCGATCAGATCGGCCATGTGACTAAACGGCTCGCGCACGCGGATCTTCCAGCAGACATCTCGTTCACCATCCTGCACGAAGAAGGCAATCCGCAGACGCTGATCCGCCAGCAACGGAGCCTCAGACTGACTATCATCCGTCTCCTGCCGCAGGACTTCTGACTCCGCACCCATCGGTGCCTCCACCCGCTCCAACAGGGCGGCTGGCTCATACGCTGTCTCAGGTGTCGTCGTCGTAAGCGGCGATGCTGCCTCTCCCTCCGCCGGCGTAACAACTGCCTCAGATCCAGCCAGCGGCAGCGGTTCCGCCCGCACCACGAACTGCAGGGTGCGAAACTGCTGCCACTCCTCCCGGCTGAGATTCTTCAACACCATATTGCCCAGATCCACGTCCCGGCGCTGTTCGTCTTCAAAATCGAGATCGGGCGTCACCCCATCCCAGCGACTCTCCCAGCAGGCGATACGGTAGCCGGTCTCGCTAAAGAGCTTTTCGATCTCCTGACGGGTGAAGAAGCGGATGTGGGTCCAGTCGAGCAGCCCCTCATCCCGATAGGTCCAGCTACCGCCGGCCAGTTCGCGCAGCAACCCGGCGTTGCGCGAGTTGGGGATGCTGGTGATCACCTGGGCATCGTCAGTGAGGAAGGGACGCAGCTTGTGCAGCATCAGCCAGGGGTTGTAAAGGTGTTCCAGCACATCGGCGGCGATGAAGGTGTCGATGCTGGCCAGACGAAAACCGGCGGAGGCCAGGTCCATCTGCTCAATATTGCCCTGTACCACCCAGTCGAGCCGCTCACGGGCGATCGCCGCCGCCTGTTTATTGAGCTCAAATCCCATCACCAGCGCATCCGGGTAGCGCTGTTTGATGGCTTGGCCGGTGGCACCGGTGCCGCAACCCAACTCCAGCACGATGCGCGGCGGGTGGGCAAACAGGTTGAACAGGTCGCCGCGTGGGTTTTCATAGTAGCTGCCGTGTAGCGAACTGTTCTCGCCATCCTGCTGCCAGAGCGGCGTCGGCTTTTGCACCTCAGCCGGTTCCTCCGCGGGAATTTCAATCACTGTCGGCTTGTTCTGCATCTGTTGGTCTGTCACAGCTAACTCCCCTATCTCCACCACCGCCTCGCCCTGTGCCATTCTCAGCATCAGCTCCGCCACCCGTTCGAAGCAGCGGCCATCCCCGTTGGGGCCGGCGAAACGCGCTAGCGGCTGCAACTGGCTGGGCTCGCCTTGCAGACAGGCCTCCAACACCCCCGCAAGGTTCTCCACCCGCGCCTCTTTCATCCCCACATCGGGATAGGGCGGCCCCAACAGCCATTGGGAAGGGCTAAGCAGGTTGATCGCCGGAATGCCCGCGATGCCCGCCTCAATGGAGAGGTTGGAACCGGAAGAAACCACCACATCAGAAGCCACCGTCAGCCCCTCGGTATTCTCGGTGATATAGCGGTAGGCATCCGCCGGGATGCCCAGGGCTCTGGCCACTTCCGCTGTCACTTTCTGACCAAAGCGCTCGTTCGACTCCCGATCCTTGATAATCAACTGAAAGTCGACCCCCTTGGCCCAGAGCTGCACACAGGCGAGAAAGATGCCGGTAATCAGCAGCTTATACTCACTGTGCTCAGCATAGGCGGTGGTGGTGGAGGCCCAAGTGGTGAAGTAGCCCACCCAACGCCGCTGCGGATCGAGCCGGTAGTGCTTTGCTAGCTGACTGCGAATCGAGACACGCTGCTGCGCAAGCTGCCGATAGTGGTCCCAGGCAGGAAAGCCGGTGACTTTGAGGATCGAATCGGGTGCTCCCAGATCAAGCAATCCCTCCTTGCTGTAGTCCGAGCCCACCGCGTAACAATCCGCATTCACGCAGTCGTGCACGTTGTAAGATTTGGCCAGCCCGGTGCCATGTAGCAGATGCAGCACCGGCACCCCACGAGCCTTGGCCCACTTGACGAACAGCTTGGCGCTGCCGGTGTACTCCTCGTTGACCAACATCAGCTCCAGCTGGTAACGCTCACGCAGCCGGTCGAGGGCCTTGACGCCGATCATGCAACGATGCAAATACCCCTTCATGCCGCCAGTCAGCAGCTCGTTGACCCGCGCCGGATGCACTCCCTGTGCCTCACAAAATCCCTTCCACTGATCACAATCAAGCCCCTGCGCCACCAGCTGCGCGCGCTGGTTCGACTCCTCATCGAGCTGAAGAAACTCCTCCTGGGTCAGCGCATCCTCCACCGCAACCAAGCTGCCTCCAGCCGCCTCAATCCCCCGCTGCAGCTCAGGCAGACAGTTGCCGCGAACCGTGATCACGGTGCAGGGACGGCGCCGCACGTACTCATACAGGGCCGCATGGTTCTTATCCCAGAGCATGCAAACAATGGCCGGACCGCTCACTGGCTCTCCTCCCGGCGCAGCATCTGATAGTTTTCCTGGAAGCTGGCAAAGTTGTCGTACTCGCGCACATCACCGAAGTTGATGCCCTCAAACTCCAGCGCCTCCCTCACCTCCGGCAACTGGTACCAACTACGGCAGATCTCGGTGGTGGTGGCATCCAGCTCCCCCATCTCACGCCATCGCTGCAGGATGCGCTGCGAGTCACTGTTGAGCAGGCCACTCAGATCACAGCCCGGCAGATGCGCCAACAGAAAACTCAATCGATGCCACAGTAGCGCGCAACGCAGATCGCTCAGATAGCCATTGAAGCGTTCCAGCCAGGCCTCATCCAGCTGCGGATTGAGCGACACCAGAGCGGTCAGATTGAGGCCATCATTAAGTACTGTGCGTTGTTGCTGCCATTGCGATTGAATCTGGTTGTCAGCAGACTTCGCAGCAACTCTCTCCAGTCGCACCCAGAGCCGGTCGCAATACTCCGGCGGCAGGCTGGCGAACAGATCCTCCTGCAGCAACTGCAGAAACTCTTGCATCAGCCTATCGTTGCCCACCCAGGAGAGCGCCCGCCGCCAGAGCCGCGGCGTGGTGCGATGTGCCTCGCTCTGCGGCGCCTCACAGATCAGCCGCGTCACCGTTGCGGAGTCGAGCTGCAAAAAGGGACGCCCGTCGAGTAGGGTCAGGCCCTGCCGGGTCAGCGTCTGCAACTTCCGCCCTAACTCGCCGGAGACCGGCTGGTCCGCACCATAGATAAAGTCACAGCTATCTGCAGAAGGGATATCGAGACAGATCCGCGTGCCCTCGGCAAACCCGCCCACAACCTTTGTCAGGGTGCTCAGCCAATCATTCGCCCCCCGGTCGACCAGCTCGAGCTGTTGCCATTGAGGTGCACAGGCCTTGAGCCACTCGAGCAACGCCCACGGATCGCTCGACTCAAAGTCTGAGGGAGCATCGGAGAGCCCCCCCCGGATCACCCCGCCCGGCATCAACTCCACCCGGCAGGCCGGCTCCTCACCGACAAATTTCCGCCAGAGTGGCTCTCTGACACGATCAAATCCGATGTTTTTTTGACTATCCATTGGAATTCATAGGCTTGGAGTGCATTTATTCAGCGCTGTCGGGATCTCGACATCAGGCCTTGCAAATCCCGTTCCCAAAACACCCCCTTCGACTCACAGACAGGCTAACGGGCCCGGACCGGGCCAGCCTCAATAAGAGGAAGTGTAAAAAAACTTGACAGATCTGGGTTTTTACGTGACCCGTCGCACACTAAATCCAGAAAGCACTTTTAATTCCCTCGAATTCGATTTATTTCATTAAGGCAAGAGGTTTTCGAGCATAAAGAAATCCTGATATTTGCCGCATACACAATAGGTTGAGAAACTAGCTGGAGAAAGGGGATGAAAAGGGAACAGGCAATTTCAGAGATGGTGCGGCACTGCGCCAACGCAAAGGGTCATCAAGACTTTTCCATCAGTATGGCGCAACAGTTCGCCATCCATCAGTACCGCGGTGGGATCTCCGCCTTCAGGGCGATTCAGTTGGGCTTGGGCTCCCTTGACGGCCACTGTCAGATAAAACACCACAAACAGGCAATCAGCGGCTAACCCCCGGCTGATTTAGCACAACACCAGTAGGAGAGCACCGCCTCAACGGATCTCCCGCACCAGTTCAAACGCCTCAGCCGCCACCACCCCCACCTGGGCGCCACGTAGCTGAGCAAGCGCCTCCAGCGCTCGAGGCGACCGGACATGTGGAAACGGATGCATTTCCGCGTCGTAGGCAGAGAGCGCCTCCAGTTTCCGCTGCAGATAGCCGTCAATCGCGACAAAGTGGTTAGGCCGGAAGGCTGGCGCATCGCTGGGTGAAAGCTCGGTACTGGAGCAGACCTCGAACGCCAACAGCCGTCGCACCGAACGACCCGGCATCGGCCGACAGGCCGCCAGCACCGCATGGTGAGTCAGGCGATGATCGATGTTGAGATCATTGACGAAGTGGGTGTAGACGATACCTGGCGCCAACTCAAACACCACTGATTCGACCCGCTTGGTGATATCGAGCAGCTCCATGCCGTCGAACCGGTTATCCGGCAGGCCAGCAAACTCGGGGGGCTCGGCGCCGAGGATCTCTGACGCGCGTCTCGCCGACTGCTGCAACCGTTCGATATCCACCGCCCGGGCCTGAGGGTCGCGCTGCGGATCGCGCGCAGTGGCCCCCTCACCAAGAATCAGGATATGCACCCGATCCCCCTCCGCCACATGCCGCGCCAGCGCCCCACCACAACCCAATATCTCATCATCCGGATGGGCCACCACCGCCAGCACCACATTCGACATCGCTCAACTCCCGGCCAGATCCAACCCGTTTACTACCACTCTTTACGCTGCGACAGCAACCGCAATACACATCGGATCGAATCTTGCTAGTCTTCTGACGGCAACAGCCTAAAACAACCACAACCAGACTCAGGAGCGGCAATGGTCAGGATCGGCAACAGATATATCGGCGACGACCACCCCTGCTTCATCACCTTTGAAGCCGGCCCCACCCATAACGGACTGGAGATGGCAAAACGCCTGGTGAAGCATGCCGCAGAGGCCGGCGCCGATGCAGTGAAGTTCCAGATCTTTGACCCGGAGCGGCTGGTCGCCGACAAAAAAATGCCGTTCTCTTACGAGATCCTGGTGGACCGAGAGAGTGGTCGCCTGCAGAGAGTCGAAGAGCCGCTCTACGAGATCCTCCGCCGCCGCTGTCTGAGCCGCGACGAGTGGCGTGAGCTGAAGCGCTACAGTGACAACCTCGGCCTCGCCTTCTTCTCCACCGCCTCCTTCAAGGAGGATATCGACCTGCTGGTGGAGCTGGGGTGCGACTCGATCAAGATCGCCTCCGGCGACATCAACCACCACCCGCTGCTGCGCTACGCGGCGCGCACCGGCCTCTGCCTGCAACTCGACACCGGCAGCGCCACCCTCGGCGAGGTGGAGACGGCAGTGGACCTGATCCTCACCGAGGGCAACGAGCAGATCATCATCCACCAGTGCCCCTCCGGCTACCCGGCACGGCTCAACAGCATCAACCTCAATATCATCCCGACCCTGAAACGGCTGTTCCCCTTCCCCGCCGCCTTCTCCGACCACACCCCCGGCTGGGAGATGGACGTGGCGGCGCTGGCGCTGGGCGCTAACCTGCTGGAGAAGACCATCAGCGAAGACCGCACCACCCCCAGCGTGGAGCACTGCTTCTCCCTCGAACCACCAGAGATGCACCGTTTCATCCAGACCATCCGCGAGATGGAAATCGGCCTCGGCAGCAACCGCCGCACCCTGCACGCAGATGAGCTGAAACAGCGCAACAAGATCCGGCGCAGCGCCTGGCTAATGAGTGACGCCAAGGCTGGACAGCATCTCAGCGAGATCGACGTGGAGTTCCGCCGCCCCGCCGGCGGCATCCCGCCAGACCTGTTTGACCAGCTCAGAGATCGTCATCTGCGCCGCGACCTCTCAGCCGGCGCGCGCCTCAACCTGGAGCACCTCAGTGATTGACGCGGTCGCCATCATCCCGGCGCGGGGCAACTCGAAGCGGCTGCCACGCAAAAACATCCTCGAATTCCGCGGCAAGCCGATCATCGCCTACACTATCGAGGCAGCCCTGCAGAGCGGCATCTTCGAACGCGTGGTGGTCTCCACCGAGGACGCCGAGATCGCCGGGATCGCCGCCCACCACGGCGCCGAGGTCGCACAGCGATCCGCCGAACTGAGCCACGACTCCGCCACCGTAGTCGACGTCTGCTGTGACTGGCTGAGCCGCGAGCAGCAGACCGGCCACCACTACCAGATCATCTGCTGCCTCTACGCCACCGCACCGCTACGCAACGCCACCGACGTAGCCGCCACCTGCGGGCTGTTGGAACGCGGCCGCTGCCACTACGCCCTGGCCGCCGTCCACTACAGCCACTACCCCTATCAGGCACTGAGACTGGAGAGAGACGGCACGGTCGCCCCGCAATGGCCTGAGCTCTGTGATATGCGTGCCGACCAGGTCGGCAAGCTGATCGCCGGCAACGGCAGCACCTACGCCACCTTCAGCGACGAACTGCTGCGCAGCCGCAACTTCTACGGTCCCGGCATGCGCGCCCACATCATGCCGTTTCGCCGCTCGGTGGACATCGACACCGCTGACGACCTGGAATTGGCTCTCTGCCTAGCGGAGCTGGAGGCACGCCACAGTGCAGATCGCGATCCGCGCTGACAGCGGCAGCGACATCGGCAGTGGCCATTTGCTGCGCTGCCGCGCACTGGCACTGGCTCTGCGCAAGCGGGGTGCGGCGATCGACTTCCTGCATGCCCGCCGTGACGATTTCGATAAGCACTTGGTCGGCGACTTCCCCTGCCATCTAGTCAAGGCCGAAACCGAGGCTGAAGACGCGGCCAGCTGCCGGTCCTGGGCAGCGCGCAATCGACCCGACTGGCTGCTCGTCGACCACTACGGCCTGAGCATAGAGTGGCAGCGTCAGCTGCGTGAAGTGGTACCACGACTGATGGCGATCGAGGATCTCGCCAACCGCCCGCACCAGGTCGATCTGCTGCTCGATTTCACCCTGCGCAGTGATCCTGAGCTGGACTATCAGGGGCTGCTGCCGGCAGACTGCCGCACCCTGTTTGGCCCCCACTATGCACTGCTGCGCCCGGAGTTCAGCCGACTTCGGGATCACTGCCGGATACGCGAGCGGGGAGTCAGGCGGTTGTTGCTCAGCTTCGGCGGCGCTGACGACACCAACCTCAGCGGCTGGGCACTCGATGCGCTTGAAGGGCTAGAGCTGGTGGAGGGGATCGATCTGCTGGTCGGCAGCCACCATCCCGATCTGGCGGGCCTGCAGCGGCGCTGCCAGCGATCCGACCGCCGCCTGCACATCCAGACCGAAGAGGTCGCCGAACTGATGCGCCAGGCCGATCTGGCGATCGGCGGCGGCGGCATGATGGGCTGGGAGCGCTGTACCCTGGGGCTGCCGGCGCTGATCGTCGTGCAGTCAGAAGATCAACAAGCCAATGCCGAGGCCCTGGCACAAACCGGGGCAGCACAAATAATCACCACAGACGATGCCGAGGCTCTGCGCAGGATGATCACCACACAAACAGCCGAGAGCCTCAGCGCCATGTCACAACGGGCCTTCAAGATTGTCGATGGGCTGGGCGCCCAGCGGGTGGCAGCACTTATGCTCGATACAGAAAGCAACCTGTAGCACAGCTTTCACTTTCGGCATTCATCTCAAGAGTGCCACCTCACAGCAACGTCCGGCACAACAATAGACTCCCCGCCCACCATTACCTTGCAGTTGGTCCGACAATTGCCTATTTGGCGAACAGGTAAGCAAACCACAGACAGCAGTTTCCTGTCACATGTCCACAGAAACAAACCTTAGAATTCTACTTGTCAATGAGAACAAGGGACGCTCAACGATCCTCAGGCAGACATCTGGAAGGTACTGCTCGACGGCGCGCACATGCTGGCCGGCCAGCCGTTAGCGGCCACCATCGGCTTCGGCACCAAGGCGCACATCGTCACTCCCTTTTCGATGGATCTGAACAGCAACGGCATCACCGTCTCCAACGAGATCTGGGAGATGATGAAACCACACGTGCCGAAACAGGCCGACGGCAAACCGGTACACCCGATCAAGGCCGATGCACTGAAACCAGTGGTCGACCAGTTTAAGGAAGATGGCAAGCCCTTCAAGATGGGCATGGTTTTCCCCGTCTCCACCCACAACTACGAGCTGCGCTACTGGCTGGCGGCCGGCGGCATCAGCCCCGGTTACTACGCACCGCACAAGGGTGACGCCAGCGGCACCGTGATGGCGGATGCACTACTCTCAGTCACCCCGCCACCACAGATGCCCGCCACCCAGGAAGCCGGCACCATCTACGGCTACTGCGTAGGTGAACCCTGGAACCAGCAGGCGGTATTCAAGGGGATCGGCGTGCCGGTGGTCACCAACTATGAGATCTGGAAGGACAACCCTGAGAAGGTCTTCGGCATGACCAAAGCATTCACCAAGAAGCACCCCAACACCACCGTGCGTGTTGTGAAGGCACTGATCCGCGCCGGCAAGTGGCTCGACGACAACAACGCCAACCATCCCGAGGCGGTAAAGATCCTCTCCCAGTCCAACTATGTGGGCGCGGACTACGATGTTATCGCCAACTCCATGACCGGCACCTTCGAATATGAGAAGGGCGACAAGTGCGAAGTGCCGGACTTCAACGTCTTCTTCCGCTACAACGCCACCTACCCCTACTACTCCGATGCGGTCTGGTACCTGACCCAGATGCGGCGCTGGGGCCAGATCTCCGAGCAACAACCAGACAGCTGGTACAACAAGATCGCCAAAAGCGTCTACCGCCCAAACATCTACCGCAAGGCAGCCGAGGAGTTCCCCAACTTCAAGACCGAGACCGGCTACCGCGCACTGCAGACCGAGTTTATCGACGGCGTGACCTTCGACGGCACCAAGCCAAACGCCTACATCAACAGCTTCAAAATCGGCCTGAAGGGCGGCGAGAAGATCTGACTTTAGCCACCAGGGACGGAATCGAATTTGATTGAGTGGCTGGATCCTGATTTCCAGAACGGTTGTTCAAATTCGACTCCGCCCCCTGATAAACGCACAAGAGATTAGTGAGATGAGTAACACAATCGCATCCAAAACCTTCAATCTGCCGATGCTGGATCGCTTTCTCGACAGCATGGCCAGCAACGATATCAACAGAACCTTCAGCAGGCTGATCAAAAACCTATTTGTCCCACTGCTCGCCCTAATGGTTTTTATCGGCCTGTGGAGTCTAGGTGCAAAGAACGTGGAGACCTCACTCGGCGTACTACCTGGTCCCGCCAAGGTTTTGGAGCAAACCGTCACACTCTACGACGAACACAATGCCGAACGCGCCAAGGCAGATGCTTTCTACGAGCGCATGCAAAAACGCATCGACAAGGCGATCGCGGCCAACAAGCCGCAACAGAAGATCGACAAGATGCGCGCACGCAAATATACCGGCAAGGAGACCTTCTTCGACCAGATCCTCACCAGCCTGTGGACCGTGATGGCCGGCTTTCTAGTTGCCTCGGCGATTGCCATTCCGATCGGCATCATCTGTGGCATGAGCGCCACGCTCTACACCGCGATCAACCCGCTGATCCAGATTTTCAAACCGGTATCGCCACTCGCCTGGCTACCACTAGTCACCATGGTGGTATCTGCCGTCTATGTGAGCAACGACCCGGCGTTCTCCAAGTCATTTCTCACCTCGGCGATCACCGTCACCCTCTGCTGCCTCTGGCCGACCATCATCAATACTACGGGGGCGTGAACGGTGTCGACAAAGATCTGATCAACGTCAGCCGTGTGCTGCGTCTCAACGCCACCACCAAAACCTTCAAGATCATCCTGCCCTCCGCCATGCCGATGATCTTCACCGGCCTGCGTCTCTCCCTGGGCATCGGCTGGATGGTACTGATCGCTGCCGAGATGCTGGCGCAGAACCCCGGCCTCGGCAAGTTCGTCTGGGACGAGTTCCAGAACGGCAGCTCCAACTCGCTGGCACGCATCATGGTCGCGGTACTGGTGATCGGCCTCATCGGCTTCCTGCTCGACCGCGGCATGTTGATGCTGCAGCGCAGGATCAGCTGGGACAAAAACGCAGTTCTTCGTTAACGCAAGCCGCAATCTAGATCTGCCTTTAGCCGGACATGTCCGGCTAAAGCCGGCACTACAAGTTGGAAATTGAAAACTGGAATAAACGATTGTAAATCGCACAAGGTGCAATGAAATGAACAGTTATCTGAACATCGACCACATCAGCATCACCTTCCCCACCGATAACGGTCCGCTGAATGTGCTGAAAGACGTCAAGCTGGAGGTAAAACAGGGCGAGTTCATCTCGCTGATCAGCCACTCGGGCTGCGGTAAATCCACCGTACTCAATATCGTCGCCGGTCTGTTGAATGCCACAGAGGGTGGCGTAATTCTGGAAGGCAAAGAGGTGACTGAACCCGGCCCCGATCGTGCCGTGGTATTTCAGCACCACTCGCTGATGCCCTGGCTCAGCGCCTAGCGGTCGATCAGGTCTTCAAGAAGACCAAGTCGAAACAGGAGCGCGACGAGTGGACCCGCCACAACCTAGAGCTGGTACACATGTCTCACGCCCTCGATCGCAAGCCCGACGAGATCTCCGGCGGCATGAAACAACGTGTGGGGATCGCCCGCGCCCTGGCGATGGAACCGAAGGTGTTGCTGATGGATGAACCCTTCGGCGCCCTCGACTCCCTGACCCGCACCCACATGCAGGACTCGTTGATGGAGATCCAGGCGCGGCTCAACAACACCGTGATCATGATCACCCACGACGTGGACGAGGCGGTGCTGCTCTCTGATCGTATCGTGATGATGAGCAACGGCCCGTCGGCCAGCATCGGTGAGATCCTCGATATCGACCTGCCGCGCCCGCGTGATCGCCTGACCTTGGCCGAGAACCCAACCTACAATCACTACCGTGCCGAAGTGGTCAAGTTCCTGCACGAACGCCATACGCAACCGGGCGTTTCGGCCAGCAACGACGATAACGAAAGTGATGGAGAGGGACCTGCACTGAGTCTCGTTGCTGGCTGATGGATCCGATGATTAGCGCGATAGCAGCGCTCTGAAGGCGACAGCGGCCATGTCTGCCCGCGTCCCACTGATGGGGACTCAAAATGAATAGACCGCCGTGTTGTTAATCCGGCAATTAAATAAAGATAAGGCGGCCCATGGCCGTCACTTGCAACCCGCTGAAATCACGGATGATGTCGGGCATGGCTCGACCTATAGATGCTCACTTCAGCTTGCGCACCAGATCGAGCAGTTCATCCGCGTCCCACTCGCGGCCGCCGATGGCGCGGTAGACCAGCCGCCCCTCTGGATCAATCACAAAGGTGGTGGGCAGGCCCTTGATCGGCCAGCGCTGGATGGTCTGGCCCGACTGGTCGAGCAACACCTGGAAGTCGATCGGGTAGTCGCCCATGAAGCTGAAAATGGTCTCCTCATCCTCGCCCACGTTGATCGCGATCATCGCGATCCCCTGATCCTTGATCTTCGCCCAGCCGCGATTCATCGACGGCAGCTCGGCACGGCAAGGTGGGCACCAAGTCGCCCAAAAATTCACGATCACCGGCCGCCCCCTGTAACTTGCCAGCGAGTGCGGCTCACCATCCATATCCGGCAGATCAAAAGCGGGCGCCACCGGCTGATCTGTAAGACGCGTCAGCAATTGCTCAGCAGCGAGTCGGCCACAAAACAGCAGCAACAGAGACGCCAAAAAAGTTCCAATGATAGTTTTGTTCATCTTAACGATCTTCCGCACACTCGAGCGCCTCTATCCATACGATTTTCTGCTCATCGCCCTCTCTCCAAACCACCTTCAGATCGAAGCGGCTTCCGGGCAGCGGCCCAAAGCTTGTCATACCCCAGTTATAGTCCCCGGCAGGTTCAAAGGTCTGCCGGGTTGGGAAGGTCGCCCAGCGAAAGGCGATGCGGGAGGCCGCACTCACCTGGTCGTCTCCCCACTCCGCATCCCAGCTCTCTTTCAGTTTGAGCCCCCGGACCTTATCCCCCTGGCGGATGCGCCACTCGTTGAGATCGATGCTGATCGCTCCAGCAGCGGCATCGCTGGCGCGGTTTCTGGCGATAGTTTGCAGCACACAGTGGGTGGCGATCTGGTCCGCTATGGTCTTAGAAAAGCCCCGCGCCTGAAAAAAGCCCCGAGTCTGATCTGGCAGGCGCTGGACCAGCTTCAGCTCAAGGCCCGCCTGTGACAGTTTCCAACTACTGAGTTGGGTAGTTGGGTCAACCGTTTTCTCCACCCTGGCAAACCCGCTGGCGGGCAACAGTGCCACGCATAGGAACCAGCGAAAAAGTTCTCTTTTGTGCATCATCGTTCGTTATTAATCGTTCCGAAAGTATTGGCAGTCTATTTTTGAACTTGCCAAAATATACTTTGTATCTGACATGCGGAAGAAACTCTTAATCAGCGAAGTGCGC
>NZ_KQ557155.1:0-18389 GCF_001443665.1 endosymbiont of Ridgeia piscesae
CGCACTTCGCTGATTAAGAGTTTCTTCCGCATGTCAGATACAAAGTATATTTTGGCAAGTTCAAAAATAGACTGCCAATACTTTCGGAACGATTAATACGAAGTAAAAGAGCAGCACGAGCACCACACCTATGATGGCGGCAGTCTCAGGTACCACACCGGAAAGTACCGCTTGCAGCAGCACATGCGGATCGGTCAGTGGCAATATGTCCAGCGTCAGACTTGAGGCCAGATTACCTTTCACAATCCACACCCCGAAGACGGGGCCGGCGAGGAACAGGGCAAGTATCCCCAGTTGACTCAAACGGCGCAGGATCAGCCATTTATGGGCCTTGATCCAGCCCTTGGCCGCAATGGAATCGTCACCTAATGTCGTCAGATCAACCATTACTTGTCATCCATAAAACCGCTGTTGAGTGTGTCCAGAGGATTGGAAGAGAACGGCGTCTCCTCCGGTTTCTCTTCGATGATCAACCCTTCGCCCTGCAGATCGTAGCGTACCCCCTCGGGGAGGTTGTACTGATGCTCTACGTCCGGCGTGACCAAGGCCTCACCCGCCTTCTCTTTCTCTTTCCAGCCAAGCCGGTAATGTTTGCCCAGTTCACCCTTCGCCAAATCGGTCGGAAACACCTTGATTGCCGCCTCATCCAGAATGCAGGCCCGCTCGCAGAGACCGCAGCCGGTACAGGTGTCGGAGTGCACCACTGGTATGAACAGCGCGTGCTTTCCTGACCTGACGTTGTGCTGCATATTCAGCGTTATGGCTTTACCCCGAATTGGGCAGACATTGAAACAGACCTCACAGCGAAGACCGTGAAAGGCAATGCAGGTCTCCTGATCCACCACCACCGCAAGCCCCATACGGGACTCCTCGATATCGGTGAGACCATGATCCAAGGCATTGGTCGGACAGGCGACGATACAGGGGATGTCCTCACACATCTCGCAAGGCCCGGTGCGGGCTACGAAATAAGGAGTCCCTGTTGCCACGTCGTCACCAACCTCACCAAGGAACAGGATGTCGTACGGACAGTCCCGCACGCACAACCCGCAACGGATACAGGCACCCAGAAAGTCCTCTTCCGGCAGCGCACCCGGTGGCCGGATATAGTGGGCAGGCAAGGCCGAGGCTCTATTGGAGTAGATCCCCAGACCCATGCCGACCAATCCGACCCCACAGGCTGTCTTGAGCATGTTGCCCAGGAACGTCGGTTCATCTCATGTTTTTTGTCTGTATCTGACATTACTGACTTGTTGAGTTGCTATCGATTACGCGTTTTTTCAGTTATGACGATCTCCGGTCTGGCGAACCAGACCGGATCCTGTCTGCCTAGGCTTTACTGATCTTCACCGCACACTTCTTGTAATCCGTCTCTTTCGAGAGCGGATCAGTGGCATCAAGGGTCAGTTTGTTGACCAGACGACCGGCGTCGAACCAGGGGATGAATACCAACCCATCCGGCACCTTGTTGCGCCCTTTGGTATCCACCCGGCAGACAATCTCGCCACGACGCGAAGTGATCTTGGCCATTTGCCCATTACGCAGTTTGCGCTTTTTGGCGTCCTTCTTGCTCATGAAGACCACGGCATCCGGTACGGCACGATAGAGCTCGGGCACACGCCGGGTCATGGAACCTGAGTGCCAGTGTTCCAGAACACGACCGGTGCAGAGCCACAGATTGTATTCCTTGTCTGGACTCTCTGCCGCTGGCTCGTAGGGACCGAAGATGATGTTCGCCTTCTTGTCCTTCCTGCCGTAGAACTGTACGCCGCTGCCTTTGGCCACATGCGGATCGTAACCTTCGCGGAAACGCCACAGTGTCTCCTTGCCGTTAACTACCGGCCAGCGGATACCGCGTGCTTTATGATAGGCATCAAACTCGGCCATCTCATGGCCCTTCTTGAGAATGTTGGGCGCGGAGTTGAACAGTCGGTACTCTTCGAACAGACCCTTCTGTGCGTAGAAACCGAAGTGGTCCATCTCATCGTTGGCATACTCGTTGCCATCAGAGTCGGTCACCTTCTGTTTCGGGAACTTGTCGACCTGGCCATTGGTGTAGAGAACGTCGTAAAGCCTCTTGCCGGCATATTCCGGTTTCTTGGCGATAAGATCCTCCGGCCATACATCCTCCACTTTGACATACTTGGAGAATTCCATGAGCTGCCACAGGTCAGATTTGGACTCGCCAGGAGCAGCAACCTGCTGGCGCCAGAACTGAGTGCGACGTTCGGCGTTACCGTAGGCGCCCTCCTTCTCAATCCACATGGCGGTCGGCAGGATCAGGTCAGCAGCCTGGGCCGATACCGTCGGATAGGGATCAGAAACGGTGATGAAATTTTCGGGTCTGCGCCAACCAGGATAGGACTCATCGTTCATGTTGGCAGCGGCTTGCATGTTGTTGTTGCACATCACCCAGAAGCAGTTCATCTTGCCGTCTTTGAGCGCACGATGCATGGCAACCGCATGAATCAAAGTCTTGCCCATGACCGGATCCTTGGCACGGGGAATAGTGCCTTCCGGCAACTTCCATATCTTCTCGGCGAATTTGCAATGTGCGTCCTTCTTGACGACGAGGTCAGCCGGCAGACGATGGGTGAAGGTGCCTACCTCGCGGGCGGTACCACAAGCAGAAGGCTGACCAGTCAGTGAGAAGGGGCTATTGCCAGGCTCGGAGATCTTGCCCATCAACAGATGGATGTTGTAGACCAGGCCATTCATCCACACACCACGTGTGTGCTGGTTCATGCCCATGGTCCAATAAGAAGAGACCTTCTTGTTGGGATCGGCATAGGCTTTGGCCAGACGCTCCAGGTTCTTCTTCGGCACGCCGGACATCTTGCTGGCTTTTTCAAGCGTGTATTCCGAAACAGCCTTTGCATACTCTTCGAAGCTGACCTTGTTGAACTTGCCCTTATTGGGGTTCTTGGCCGCCTTCTGCCTGGGATCACTGGGACGCAGGCCATAACCAATATCAGTCGTCGTGATATTGAAGTTGACGTGTTTACCGATGAAGTCCTTGTTATAGGCCTTGTTCTGGATGATGTAGTTGGCGATGTAGTTGGCGATCGCCAGATCGGTCTGTGGTGTAAACACCATGCCATTATCAGCCAGCTCAAAGCAGCGATGCTGATAGGTGGAGAGCACATGCACTTCACAGCCCGGCTTAGTCAGGCGCGTGTCGGTAAGACGTGACCATAGGATCGGGTGCATCTCTGCCATGTTGGCGCCCCAGAGCACGAATACATCGGCGTGTTCCAGATCGTCATAGCAGCCCATGGGCTCGTCGATGCCGAACCCGCGCATGAAGGCACCTACAGCAGACGCCATGCAGTGGCGGGCATTGGGATCGAGGCTGTTGGAACGAAAGCCCGCCTTGATAAGCTTGGATGCGGCATAGCCTTCCCAAACGGTCCACTGCCCGGAGCCAAACATGCCGACGCCCTTCGGACCCTTAGCCTTACGGGCTGCCACCCACTTCTCGGCCATCGTCTTGAACGCCTCGTCCCAGGAAACCGCCTCGAACTTGCCGTTCTTATCGTACTTGCCGTTTTTCTTGCGCAGCATCGGCGTGGTCAGGCGATCTTTTCCGTAGAGAATCTTCGGCAGGAAATAACCCTTGATGCAGTTCAGGCCTTTGTTGACTGGCGCATCAGGGTCACCCTGACTGGCCACAACCTTGCCGCCTTTGACACCCATGAGAACGCTACAACCGGTACCGCAGTAGCGGCAGGCTGCCTTATCCCAACGGATACCATCGTCACCTTCAGCTGCTGTAGCGGTTTTAATCGCCGGCAGGGTTACACCTGCCACCGAAGCCGCTGCAGCGACTGCATTGCTCTTAATAAAATCACGTCTAGTTAATTTCACGTTTCATCTCCTCCATTGATTCTTCACCACCATAGTGATAAATCAAAACTGTGCTAACGACCCCTTCTACATCTCTAAGCGCGTTCATCGTGTCGGAGACAGGTGAGAGCTCTTCCCCCTCATCCTCAACCGTCACGATCAGCTTGCCGACATCCTCACCTCCGTGGACCTCGACACCTGTCATCTCCGCCAATCGCTGAGAGACAACAGCTCCATTCTCCGGCTTGGTATGGACTACCAGACTACAGATATTCATGCTTGTTTAGCTCCTCCCACGGATGCTTGTGCTTCTGTCACCGCCGTCTCCGGCAGCCTATGGATTTGAATGGATTGAGTGGGGCAGATGGCGATGCACTCGCCACAGCCAGTGCATTCAGTTTCGTCCAACAGCGGGCGCGCCTTGCCACCAATCTCCAGCTTGAAGCGGATCACCGAGTCATCGCAGGCCTCCCCACAGCTGCGGCAGACAACCCCATTGAGTGAAAGACAGTTGTCCTGGATCTGCGCGATGAGGTTCCAGGGCGCCTGCTCGAGATCATCAAAAAAGGCCAGCACCCCGTGGGTGCAGGCCTTCACGCAATCGCCACAAAATGTGCAGCCGCCCTGGCTGAAATCGACTTCTGGAAAACCGCCCTGGCCGCGCTTGAGAATGGTTTCGGAACAGGCCGCGATGCACGCATCGCAGCGTTCGCATGTAACAAAGCGAAACTCATCCGGCGCCCAGGGTGGCCGGACAATTTGACGAGAGCCCCGAAGATCGCCTCGAAGCAGCTGTATCCTGTTGATTGATGTTGCCACAAAAGATACCCCCAACGGATTAGGGAAATCCTGTCACTAATGAGTACGCGCAGCTTTGATATCAATCAATAATGCATTCATAAAAAATAAATAATTTACTTAACAATCAATGAGATGCCCACTATTTGGTAGTGCAAAATACCCAGTTTTTGATATCAATTACCTATTTTTTGGTATATCCGTCCTTTTTATATATCATCCTATTGAACGATCCATTCAGAACAGCCACTTCTCACTGGAACGATTCAATTATTGAGGTTTACCACAATTTTTTAGTCTCACGCCCAATCATGCCATCCGGATTGAACTACTTTCCCAGATTTTTCAGCGCCCACACTGCAGCCTCCACCCGAGAATGGAGGTTGAGCTTTTTCAGCAGATGTTTGACATGCACCTTGACCGTTCCCTCTTTAATATCCAACTCCTTGGAGATTAAGCGATTGCTCATGCCACAGGAGATCAGCCCCAGAATCTCCTGCTCCCGTGCGGTCAGTTCTACCTCGGCCAGGGCCTTAGGGGCTTCCGCCTCCTCGCGCAGGGCTCGCGCCAGCAATTGTGTCAGGCGATCACTGATCACCACCTTGCCCTGCACCGCACTGCGCAGACACTCGAGAATATCCTCCGGCTCCATGTCCTTGAGCAGATAGCCATCGGCGCCAAGTCGTAGCGCGGCCACCACATCCTCTTCGTTGTCCGACACGCTCAACATCAGGATGCGTGAGTCGAGTTCCATCTGCTTGATCGCCTTGAGGGTCTCGATCCCGTTCATCCCCTTCATATTGATATCCAGCAGGATCAGATCGGGGTTCAGTTCAACTGTTAGGCGCAGTCCATTCTCGCCGTTGGCAGCCTCACCAATGAGTTGTAGCGACGCCTCCATGTCGATGAGATCTGCCACCCCCTTGCGAAACAGTGGATGGTCGTCGATGGCAAGAACGGAGTAGGTCTGCTGCTCATTCATAGCTTATTTTCTGGATTAGGTTTTCGTGGGAGAGCGTATGGTCACTGTCGGCGATGGAGAAGCTCAGCAGGACGCGGGTACCTCCGCTCTCCGACTCGTTAATCATCAGCTCGGCCCCCAGCCAGTTGGCACGCTCCTGCATAATCGGCAGGCCGTAGTGCTGCATCATGTCGCCCTCTTCATCGATGCCGATGCCGACGCCGTCATCCTCCACCAGGATGGTGACAATGCCGTCCATATCGCATTCGATCTTGACCAACGCACGGGTGGCATTGGCATGGCGGATCACATTCGACAACGCCTCGCGGATGATCTGGATGACATGGATCTCGGCATTCGGACTGAAGCGGCAGTTGGCGATGCGATCAATCAGTTCAATCTCCAGGCCGCCCCTCTCACGATACTCGCGCACTGTCTCATCCAAAGCCGCCCCAAGCCCCGCCTCGCTCATCCGCAGCCGGAAGGTGGTCAGCAGCTCCCGCAGCTGGCGATAGGCGCCATTCAGTGCGGAGCGCAACACACCGGAGATCAACAGCAGATCATCCTTCGCCTGCTCTTCCGAGACCGCCTTCTCCAGACGACTCACCTGGATCTTCAGATAGGAGAGCGACTGAGCCAGAGAGTCATGCAACTCGCGGGCGATCACGCTCCGCTCCTCTAGCAGTGACAGCATACGGTTTTGCGAAACCCGCTGCGACAGATTGATCGCCATCGCAATATGGCTGGCGACCGTCTCCAGCAACCGTTGCTGCCACTCCTCCAGCTCTTGCTCAACATTAAACTCCACCAGCAGCACCCCATACTGCTGCTGCTGATCGCGGATCGCCGTGGAGAAGACGTTGACGCACTCGCCCCCCTCACAATCGACTTTAAAAGTATGGGTTTCGCCGTTACCGAGACAGCGCGAACAGTCCCCTCCTCCCGATATCTGCCGCTCGATATCGACCGGACTGGTGGAGGCGAGGCGGAAGGCCTGCCTGTCCCCCACCTGCCCCAGGCAGATGGTTCCACTGCGCACCCCCATCGCCTGTTCGATATCGTGGATCAGAGCCTTCAGCACCTCGTCGCTCAGGGGGGAGTCGCTGAAGCGCTTGGCGGTGATATAGAGCAGCTCCAGCGAGCGGTTGCTTCGCTCCAGATTGAGGGTCTTCTCCCTGACCCGCGCCTCAAGTCCTTCATAGAGCTTCGAGAGATCCGCCGCCATCACATTGAAGGCATCTCCCAGTTGCCCCAACTCATCCTCACTCGAATGATGACTGCGCACCGAGAAATCTCCGCGTCGCGCCGCCCGGGCACAGACCAATAGATCTTTGAGCGGATTGAGCACCGTACGTTTGGTGAGATAGATACTGACCAGCGCCACAAATAGGGTCAGCATCAGAGCGACCAGCTGGATCAGCCTGAGCTGACGATTCTGCGCCTCGGCATCGAGCTCAAGCGCCTCGACAAAATGGTGGATATTGTCAACAAAACTATCGACATGGGAGAGATAGTAGTGACGTTGCTGGGCAATCTGCTGCGCGATGCCCCGCTCGTCAAATGGTGCAGAGGTCAGCTCAAGATAGACCTTGAGGTTGGGATGGATCTCCCACTGCCACCGATTCTCCACCCTGTTGTAGGCCTGGATCACCGACTCACTAGGACCTTTGGCAACACGGTATGGATACGCGGGCTAAACAGGCGACGCTCGAATTCTGCAACCAGCTTGCGGGTCACCTCGCCACTCCCTAGCATATCACCAGGAATGCCGTGCGCCATACTGCTGGCGATGCGGTAGGACTGCATGCGCAGGGTGCCAGCCTGATTGATCGCCGCGGCAAATCCCTCACTGGTGTCAGCGATGAACACCGAGCTGAGCATACCTATGACTGCAAGGGCAAAGATGGTTGCCATTGCAATCCCGAGACGCAGCAAAAGCGACCGTTTCAAAGATCAGGCCTCACTCAATTTCGCCAGCTCAGAATAACACCTACGCCAGCCACTGGCCCTGCCTATGAGATAGTCACCCTCGACAATCGAGGCAGCGCAATCGATCCAGGTCATGGATTGCAACCCGATTACGGCTGACCTGGATCAGTCCGTTAGCGGAGAGCCGATGCAGTTCACGAGAAAAAGTCTCCGGCGTCAGATCGAGTGTCGAGGCGACAACCGACTTGGGGGCAGGAAGGGTCACCTCGATGACCAGTTCGTGAGGCGATTTATCGGCCGCTATCCCGGCGAGATAACTCGCGACCCGCTGCGTGGCGGACTTGAGGCAGCAGGTCTCCAGATCTCCAACCAATCCATACAACTTAACGCTCATATGACGCAGCATTCTGTCGGCAAACTCAGGCCAGGTTTGCACCGCCTTTCGTATCAACGCCCGCCGCAACACCAACGCCTCACCATCTAACATGGCATAGGTAGTGACACGTGCCGGCTGCTCCGTAAAGAGTGTCGACGCACCGAAAGCCCCCCCCCGCGAGATGATACGAATCACCCGCTCAGCGCCATCCGCAGAAAAAATGCTCTGTTTCACCTGGCCCGACATCACCAGATAAAATCCGGCTGAAGTCGACTCACTGTCATAGACCAGTTGGCCGCGCTTGAATGCCAACACACTGGCTCCGGCCTCCAAGAACTCCAGAATCTCCTGCGCCAACCCGTTGAATGGATCACACTCAGAGATAAAGGTCTGGTGAGGATGGACTGTGACCCTAATATCCATAAACCTCGGCTCCTTCTGAATAACTGGGCTCCAAGCCAGGAGCACGAGTCTCAATCAGAACGGACCCCTGGTCAACTGGAGAGCTGACGGCATTCATGTTTCACCAAGCGGGTGCTTTTTACGTTGACAATTGTCAATGGCATATTAGGCAGACTGAATATTTCTATATTCTACTTCAACGAGATACCCAGCCATGAATACAACAACATACCCATTAATTAGTAGCTCCCAAGAAACAGGTTGCGACAGGGACAGCGCACACTACCGCCTGGTTGACAGGCACGCCTCGCACTCCCCCAGCCAATAAAATGGTGTTTTGTACGGTTGAGTGGCCCAGAGCGATCGGGTATGGTTGCGGCCTAGCGGATTTCGGCCTGTTCGACCAACCATTTAGCACAACAGAATAAAGCGGATGCAAGCTAGGGGATCCCCAAACGAAGCAGATTCGTTCAGAGATTCCCTAGACATCGGCACACAGACGTGACATCGAGCGCCCCCAACCCCATAGCAACACCTGTCTTCGAGGCCAGATCACTGGAGTGCATCCGTGACGACCGAGTGCTATTTGAAGGGCTCAGCTTCTGCGTCAATCCCGGTCAAGCACTGATTTTGGAGGGCCGCAACGGCAGCGGCAAGACTTCGCTGCTACGTATCCTCTGCGGTATCCGGCTGCCGGAATCGGGACAACTGCTGTGGCAGGGCGAGGACATATTCAAACTTGGCCCCGAGTTCCATGAGCATATCTCCTATCTGGGGCACAAAGACGGCAGCAAACTCGATCTCAGCCCGCTGGAAAATCTGCGCATCGCCCGCGGCCTGGGCAAGGCAAAAGAGGGCATCTCCCTGGAGGACGCTCTTGACCAGGTTGGTCTCTACGGCTTCGAAGATGTACCGACCCGCAACATGTCGGCGGGCCAGCAGCGCCGTCTCGCCATCGCCCGGCTGTTGGTCACCGAGGCGAAACTGTGGATCCTCGACGAGCCCTTCACCTCCCTCGACCGCAAAGGCATAGAGCATATGGAACGGCTGTTCGAGAACCATCTGCGCAACGGAGGCATGGCTGCCATGACCACCCACCACCGCATCGGCTTCCAGAAGGTCGACCTGGTCAGGATCGACCTCTCCGAACGATGAGCACACTCTCTCTTACCAGCGCCTTTGGCCTACTGCTGAAGCGCGACCTAACCCTCGCCTACCGGCGGCGATCAGAGATGATCAATCCGCTGCTGTTCTTCGTTCTGGTGAGCGCCATGTTTCCGCTCGGCATCGGCAACGATCCGAAACTGATCCAGGCAGTGGGGCCGGGGGTGATCTGGGTGGCCGCCCTGCTGGCCGCTCTGCTCTCACTCGACAGCATGTTTCGCTCCGATTTCGAAGACGGCTCGCTGGAGCAGTTCATGCTCAGCGCCCACCCGGTCTCGATCCTGGTGCTGGCAAAGATCCTCGCCCACTGGCTGATCACCGGGCTGCCGCTGTTCATCGTCGCACCGCTGCTGGCGGTCATGCTGAACATCCCAACTGAGGCGATCGGCACGCTGATGTTGACCCTAGTGCTGGGCACCCCGGTGCTGAGCCTGATCGGCTCTTTCGGGGTGGCGCTGACCGTGGGACTACGACGCGGCGGGGTAATCTTATCGCTGTTGGTGCTGCCCCTCTATGTGCCAGTGCTGATCTTTGCCACCGATGCGGTGCAGACCGCGATCGTTGGCATCCCCACCACTGCACAGATCTCCATCCTGGCTGCCATGCTGGTTGGCTCCCTGGCATTGGCCCCGCTGGCCACCGCCGCTTCTCTGAGAATCAGTCTGAGTTGATATGATCGTTCGATTCTTTCACCAAATGGGCTCGCCCCGTTACTTTTATAATGTCGCCGGCAAGATGATCCCTTGGTTTGCCGTCTCATTCCTGCTGACTCTGCTTGCCGGCCTCTACTACGGGTTGTTTGTCGCCCCCGCTGATTACCAGCAGGGTGAGAGCTATCGCATCATGTATATCCATGTGCCGGCAGCCTGGATGTCAATGTTCATCTATATAGTGATGGCGGTTGGCGGACTGATCAGCCTCGTCTGGCGGATCAAGATGACTGAGATCATCATCATCAGCAGCGCCGGGATAGGCGCCTCTTTCACCTTTCTGGCGCTGGTCACGGGCTCCCTGTGGGGCAAGCCGATGTGGGGTGCCTGGTGGGTCTGGGACGCACGACTCACGTCTGAGCTGCTGCTACTGTTCCTCTATCTCGGCATCATCGCCCTCTACAGTGCCATCGAAGACAAGCGGGTGGCAGCCCGAGCGATCTCGATCCTGGCCCTGGTAGGGGTGGTCAATATCCCGATCATCCACTTCTCCGTGGAGTGGTGGAACACCCTGCATCAGACCTCTTCAGTGACCATGAGCGGCAAGTCCGCCATGAGCACCAGCATGCTGATCCCGCTGCTGATTATGTCGATCTCTTTTAAACTTTATTACGGCGCCGTGGTCCTAATGCGCGCGCGTGCCGAAATCCTCGAGCGTGAGCGCAACACCCGCTGGGTGCGGGAGCTGGTGGAGGCTGAGGTAAAATGAGCGAATTTTTCAACATGGGCGGCTACGCCATGTATGTCTGGCCCTCCTACGGGCTGACCTTCGTCATCCTGCTCGTGCACTTTATCGCGCCGCTATTGCAGCGCAAGCGCACCCTGAATGACATTGCCCGCAAGATCCGTCGGGACAGGAGAAAACAGCAATGAATCCGATCCGCAAGAAACGCCTCACCCTGATCGGCATGATGGTCGCCGGTATCGGCGTTGCCGCCTGGCTGGCGCTCAACGCCTTCGATGAGAACCTGATGTTCTTCTTCTCCCCCAGTGAGGTAGTCGCCGGCGAGGCCCCCACCGGCCACCCATTCCGGGTCGGCGGATTGGTGGAAACAGGCAGCGTCAAACGCAAACCGGACGGGCTCACCACCGCCTTCACCGTCACCGACAACGAGGCCAATGTGACAGTCGAATACACCGGCATCCTGCCCGACCTGTTCCGCGAGGGCCAGGGCATAGTCGCAATGGGGCAACTCAACCCGGAAGGCACTTTCATCGCCAGTGAAGTATTGGCCAAACACGACGAAAACTACATGCCGCCTGAGGTGGCCGCCACCCTGAAGACCAGCCACGAAGAGGGTGTGAACAAGATGCAGCAGCAGGTACAGATCCAGTGATACCAGAAATCGGCCACTATGCGCTGATCTTGGCGCTCAGCCTGGCGATCATCCAGGCAATCATTCCCCTTACCGGCTCCTACACCAACTCCTCAGCACAGATGGCGCTGTCGAGGCCGCTGGCCTGGGGGCAGCTGCTGTTTCTCAGCATCGCCCTGGTGGTGCTGGCCAACGCCTTTCTGCAGAACGACTTCTCGGTGCTCTATGTCGCTCAGCACGGCAACACCAAACTGCCCGATATCTACAAAGTCTCGGCGGTGTGGGGTGCCCACGAGGGCTCACTGCTGCTGTGGGCCTTCCTGCTCTCCGCCTGGAGCGCTGCCATCGCCACTTTCAGCCGCAACCTGCCACTACCGATGGTAGCGCGGGTACTGTCAGTTATGGGCATGATCAGCATCGGCTTTCTGCTGTTCATGCTGCTCACCTCCAACCCCTTCGACCGAATGTTTCCGGTGCCTTTTGAAGGGCGCGAACTCAACCCGATGTTGCAGGATCCGGGGCTGGCGATCCACCCGCCGCTACTCTACATGGGTTATGTCGGTTTCTCGGTGGCCTTTGCGTTTGCCATCGCCGCACTGCTCGGTGGCAAGCTGGACGCCGCCTGGGCACGCTGGTCACGCCCCTGGACCACGGTGGCCTGGGTGTTTCTCACACTCGGCATCGCGCTGGGCTCCTGGTGGGCCTACTACGAGCTTGGCTGGGGCGGCTGGTGGTTCTGGGACCCGGTAGAGAACGCCTCTTTCATGCCCTGGCTGGTGGGCACCGCACTGATCCACTCGCTGGCAGTCACCGAGAAACGTGGCGCCTTCAAGAGCTGGACCGTGCTGCTGGCGCTGTTCGCCTTCTCCCTGAGCCTGCTCGGCACCTTCCTGGTCCGCTCCGGGGTACTCACCTCGGTCCACTCCTTCGCCGCCGATCCGGCCCGCGGCCTGTTTATCTTGATTTTCCTGCTGGTGGTGATCGGCGGTTCGCTGATGCTCTACGCCTGGCGCGCGCCTTACATCACCGGCGGCGGACGTTTTGATATGGTCTCGCGGGAGTCGTTCCTGCTCGCCAACAACCTACTGCTGTCGGTGTTCGCCGGACTGGTTCTGCTCGGTACTCTGGCACCGCTGATCTACGATGCGATGCAGTGGGGCAAGATCTCGGTGGGCTTCCCCTGGTTCAACAAGATGTTCGTGCTGCTCACCCCATTCCTCGCACTGTTTGTCGGCATTGGCCCGCATGCACGCTGGAAACACAGCGAGCCGACGCAGCTGGTACGCCAGCTGCGCACCGCTTTCCTGATCAGCCTCGCCTTCGGCGCGATCACCCTGCTGCCGTTCTTCAGCGGCGGTGAGTGGCGGGTGGCACTGGGCATGGGGCTGGCGATGTGGATCGCCACCAGCCATGTGGTCAGCGTCAAAGACCGCCTCAAGCACAAGAAGGGCATGGCAGGTTTTCTCAAGGATCTGGCCGCTGGTGGACGCAGCTACTATGGCATGGTGCTGGCCCATCTTGGCGTCGCAATGTTCGTGGTCGGCGTCACCCTAGTCTCCAACTACGGCATCGAGAGCGACGTCCGCATGTCACCCGGCGATAGCGCCGAGATCGCCGGTTACACCTTCAAGTTTGGCGGTGTCAGCGACTACCCCGGACCCAACTACAATGCTCATCGCGGACGCTTCGAGGTAAGCCAGGAGGGTCAGCTGATCGCCGTGCTGGAGCCGGAGAAGCGCACCTATTTCGTGCAGACCCGGCCAATGACCGAGGCTGCCATCGAATGGGGCCTGACCCGCGACCTCTACGTCTCCCTGGGTGAACCCCTCGGCAACGGCGACTGGAGCCTGCGTCTCTACTACAAACCCTATGTGCGCTGGATCTGGCTCGGCGCCCTGCTGATGGCACTGGGCGGCATCCTGGCGATCACCGATCGACGCTACCGCACCGCCCGCAAGCGCGCCGCCCAGCGCGTCCCGGCGGCGGGCACCAAGACTATCGTGGAGGCAAATTGATGGGCCGCTATCTCAGATTCCTCATCCCTCTGGCGATCTTCGCTGTGATCGCCGCCTTCCTCTTCAAAGGGCTCGACATGAACCCGCGGGAGATCCCCTCACCGCTGATCGGCAAGCAGGTGCCGGAATTCTCCCTGCCGAGCCTGCGCGATCCCGCAGTCATGATCAGTGACAAGGATCTGCGTGGTAAGGTCTATCTGCTCAACGTCTGGGCCACCTGGTGTGTCTCCTGCCGCGCCGAGCACAAGACCCTGGTACAGCTCAGCCGCATGGACCAGGTGGAGATCTATGGCCTCAACTGGAAGGATGATCGCGCTGGCGCCTTGACCTGGCTGCAACAGCTGGGTGACCCCTACATGGCCAATATCTTCGACAAGAAGGGGCGCACCGCCATCGACCTGGGGGTCTACGGCGCCCCCGAGACCTTTGTGGTCGATGCCAATGGCATTATCCGCTACAAGTATGCTGGTCCACTCTCCATCGAACTGATACGCGAGCAAATCCTGCCCCTGGTCAAAAAGCTCAAACAGGAGGGTGGCGCATGATCCGTTCCACCATTTTCGCCCTGTGTCTGCTGCTGGTTGCGGCCAGCGCCAGCGCCGGAACCCTGGCCGAGTTCACCTTCGACGATCCGCAACAGACCCAGGCGTTCCGTGAGCTGACAGAAAAGCTGCGCTGCCTAGTCTGCCAGAATGAGTCGATCGCCGGCTCCAACGCCGAACTGGCCCAGGATCTACGCCAGGAGATCTACGAAATGATGCAGCAGGGCCAGAGCAAGGAGCAGATTCTCAGCTTCATGGTGGCCCGTTACGGCGATTTCGTACTCTACGACCCACCGGTCAAACCCTCCACCTATCCGCTCTGGTTCGGCCCGCTGATCCTGCTGCTGATCGGCGCGGTGCTACTGGCACGCACCCTGCTGCGCAAGAAGCAGGCCAGTGAAACCGAGCTGGATGCGGAGGAGCAGGCACGACTGCAAAGCCTACTCAAACAATCGTCTGAACCCGGGAACAGCGATAAATGACTCTCTTTTGGACCATCGCGGCGGGGCTCACGCTGCTCGCCATGGGCTTTGTCGTGCTGCCACTGCTGCGCAGCCACATCAGCCAGACCATCACCTCCGATGAACTCAACCTGGAGGTATTCAAACAGCAACTGCAGGAGCTGGACGACGACCTCAACGCCGGCTTGCTCGACCAGGTGCGCTACGATGCCGCGCGCAAAGATCTGGAGAAGGGACTGCTGCAGGATGTGAATAGCAAGGCCGAGGCTTCGCCGCAGGCCGATAGCCGCGGGCGCTGGGCGCTCGCCTCGGCGCTGCTGGTGCCACTTGTCGGCATCGCGCTCTATCTGAACATCGGCAGCCCACAGATCATCCCACAACTCGCGGCCAATCAAACGGGTGCCGCACCCGCCTCCCCCAGCACCAAAGGCCTACCACCCATGGAAGAATTGGTAGCGCGGCTCGCACAAAAGATGCAGGAGCAGCCAGAGAATCTGGAGGGCTGGCTGATGCTGGGGCGCAGCTATCTCTCGATGAAGCGCTACCCCGACGCTATCACCGCCCTTGATCGGGCGGTGGCACTGGCTCCCGATAATGTCTCCGTACTGCTCGCCAGCGCCGAAGCGGTCGGTGCATCGACCGGCAATAACTTCACTGGTGCTGCCGCAGCACGCATCGAAAAGGCCGTCAGCCTAAGCCCAGGAGACCCCAGCGCACGCTGGATGATGGGCATAGTCGCCTATCAACGTGGCCAGTACCAAGAGGCGATTAGCCAATGGCAGGCGGCAAAGCAGGCCCTGGGCGCCGAGAGTGATGATCTCGCCAGCATCGATAGCGCGATCGCCGATGCCCGTGAACAGCTCGGTGGCCGGGCTAAGCTACCCTCGATCAAACAATCCGCCGACACTCCGGCCAACGACCCTGAAATGGCAGCAGCTGGCACGGGCATTATCGTTGAAGTCTCCATCAACCCAGAACTGCTCAAACAGGCACGTCCGGAAGATACCGTCTTCATCTATGCCAAGGCGCTGCAAGGGCCACCAATGCCACTGGCCGCCGCGCGCAAACAGGTGAAAGATCTGCCGCTGAAGCTAACCCTCGATGACAGCATGGCGATGATGCCGCAGCTAAAGCTGTCAAACTTTACCCAGGTAAAGGTGGGAGCGCGGATTGCGCGCTCCGGCGGCCCCACTGCCAAGTCCGGCGACTTTGAGGGCGAGATCAGCCCGGTGACTACCACTGGCGGAGCCACCGTGCAGATCACCATCGATAGGGTCCACCCCTGAACACAGCATCCAAGCGCCCGGGGCTAACCCGGGCGCTTCCCCTACCCTCTACTTTCTCCGCAACAATTCAACCCAGAGCTGTCCCCGCTCAATGTCTGCTATCTCAGCTGTTGCTATAAATAATGAGCATCTGAGACACAAAGGAGGTAGCAGGATGCCAAGCCACTCCACACACGACATCCGCAATATCGCACTGGTCGGACATGCCAACGCAGGCAAGACCACCCTGATCGAGGCACTGCTGCACAAGGCAGGCATGATCGACAGCCCAGGCAGTATCGAGCGCGGCACTACCATCTGCGACTCAGACGATCAGGAGAAGCTGCTGCAGCACTCCCTCGATATCGCCATCACTCACCTGCACAGCGACGGCACACTGATCAATCTGATCGACACCCCCGGCTATGCCGACCTCATCGGTCGCAGCATCAGCATCCTCCCAGCGGTGGAAACTGCAGCGGTTGTGATCAACGCCCAAACCGGTGTGGAGCCGATCACCCAGCGCATGATGGAGGCCGCCAAGCGTCGCAACCTCTGCCGAATGATCGTGATCAACAAGATCGATGCCGAAGATGTCGATTATCAGGCGCTGCTCGGTGCGATCCGGGAAAATTTTGGTGACGCCTGCCTGCCGATCAACCTGCCCGCCAATGGCGGCCAGCGGGTCATCGACTGCTTCTTCCAGCCCGGCGGCGATAGCACCGATTTCTCCTCGGTAACCGAGGCGCACAGCGCCATTATCGATCAGGTAGTCGAGGTCGACGAGGCACTGATGGAGGTCTATCTAGAGCAGGGCGAGGAACTCTCCCCGGAACAGCTCCACGGACCTTTCGAAAAGGCACTGCGGGAAGGAGATCTGGTACCGGTCTGTTTTGTCTCCGGGCAAAGCGGCGCCGGTATCGAAGAGCTGTTACACCTCTTCAGTCGTCTGATGCCCGATCCCACCGAGGGCAATCCGCCCCCCTTCATGAAGAGTGAAGGGGCAGAGATGCAACCAATCCAGGTCAGACCCGACCCCGATCTCCACACACTCTGCCATGTCTTCAAGATCTTCAACGACCCCTACCGGGGCAAACTCGGCATCTTCCGGGTCCACCAGGGCAGGCTCAAGCCCAACAGTCAGTTGTTCATCGGCGACACCCGCAAGCCGATCAAGGCGACCCACCTCTATCGCCTGCAAGGCAATCAGCAGACCGAGGTGGAGCAGGCGGTGCCAGGTGACATCTGCGCCATCGCACGCATCGACGATCTCCATTTCGACGCGGTACTGCACGACTCCCACGATGAGGACCACCACCATCTGCGCTCCATCGAATGCCCACTGCCCCTGTTCGGTCTGGCGATCGAAGCGAGCCGCCGCGGTGACGAGCAGAAACTGAGCGATGCGCTGCACAAACTGCAGGATGAAGACCCCTGCTTTCACATCGAGCACAATCGCAGCCTCAACGAGACCGTGATGCGGGGTCTCGGCAATCTGCACCTGGAAGTGCTGCTGGAACGCCTGAAACGTCACTACAACGTGGATGTAGAGACTCATCCACCAAGCATCGCCTACCGCGAGACCATTACCAAACCGGCTGAGGGACACTACCGGCACAAGAAACAGACCGGCGGTGCCGGCCAGTTCGGCGAGGTCTCACTGCGTATCGAACCGCTCGAGCGCGGCAGCGGCTTTGAGTTTGCCAACAAGGTCGTCGGCGGCGCGATTCCCGGCCAATTCATCCCGGCTGTGGAGAAAGGTGTGCGTCAGGCTATCGAGGAAGGTGCCATCGCTGGCTTCCCAATGCAGGATATCCGTGTCACCCTGCTCGACGGCAAACACCACTCAGTGGACTCAAAAGAGATCGCTTTTTCCACCGCCGGCAAGAAGGCGTTCCTTGAGGCCGTGGAGAAGGCGGCAACGGTGATCCTCGAGCCAATCGTAAATATCGCCATCACCGCCCCTGACTCAAGCATGGGCGATCTGGCGGGTGATCTGGCAGCCAAACGGGGCCAGATCAGCGGCACCGACAGCGGCAACAACGGTGAGATCGTCATCAGTGGCTCAGTGCCACTGGCTGAACTCGGTAGCTACAGTACTGAACTCAAGGCACTGACCGGCGGCGAAGGTAGCTACAACATAGAGTTCAGCCACTATGAGGCGGTGCCCACCAACCTGCAAAAAGAGTTGGTCAGACAGAACCAGCCGCATTCAGACTGATCGGCCAGCCCACCCGGCCATGAGGCCGGGTGACTGCATTGGCCAGCGTATGCTGGCCTGCTTCTACTGGTATAACTTGGCGAATTCCAGTGCCAGTTCGAGCCGCTTCTTGAAACGCCCCGACAGCTGAAGCTTGTTCTCACTCCAGTACTTGTTACCTGCCGTAAGAGCGGATTGAGTAGCGTCTGCTGCTGACGCAGACAGACCCCGGACAGCACCCATTAAAATCCATATTTATCAATAACAATCAATACGTTACTATTTCTGAACGGACACTGTTCATGCAATTATTAATCGTTCCGAAAGTATTGGCAGTGTATACTGCTTTCCATGGCTACGATAAAAGAACAGCGTGATCAGAAAAGGAAAGATGTAGTGGAGGC
>NZ_KQ557156.1:0-17457 GCF_001443665.1 endosymbiont of Ridgeia piscesae
CGCACTTCGCTGATTAAGAGTTTCTTCCGCATGTCAGATACAAAGTATATTTTGGCAAGTTCAAAAATAGACTGCCAATACTTTCGGAACGATTAATACCTAGTCAACCTGGAGTGGGGCAGATACAGCGGCAAGAAGACCCGTATCGGCGTGCTACCGGTGGAAAACAACTCTTCCAGCCAGACAGTCAGCGTCAGCGGCCCTGGCGGCACCTACACTTAATAATGCAGCCACCAGTAGCGGCGGCGTTCCGGTCCAGGGCATCGAGGCGATGCTGATGGACACCATGCACAAGACCAAGCGTTTTCGCCTAGTGGAGCGCAAGGTGCTGGACAAGGCCCTGAAAGAACAGGATCTGGGGGCCACCGGGCGCATCGCCAAACCTTCCGCGGCAAAGATCGGCAAGGTGCTCGGCGCTCAATACCTGTTTCAGGCGGTGATCACCCACTATGAGGCAGGAGTGGAACAGAAAGGCGGCGGCCTCGGCGGCCTGGTGGGCGGCAGTGCCGGCGCCCTGCTGGGGGCCCTCGCAATTAAGGAGTCGAAGGCGGTGCTGGGCATGAACTTCCGCCTGATCAACGCGGAAACCAGTGAGATCATCTACACCGACCAGGTGGAGGCCGAACTGCATGAGTCCGGGCTCACCTTTGGCGGGCTGGGCGTAACCGGCGGCGGCGGGCTGGGGGGCTTCATGTCCAAGTACGCCAAGACCCCCATCGGTCAGGCGGTGATCTCCACCATCAACCGGGGCGTCTATGGGCTAGTTAAACAGACCGGCACCTCGCCCACCACGGGTTCGGTGATCAAGGTCAAGGGCAACAAAATCTATCTCAACCTAGGTGAAGGTTCGGTGAAACCCGGCGAGACTCTGGACTTAGTGCGTATCGGCGAACAACTGATCGATCCGGAGACTGGCATCTCACTGGGTGGCGAGGAGGAGTTGATCGGTACGATCAAGATCACTGCGGCGAAGGAGAAATACTCCATTGCCAAACCGACGGGCCGACTCAAGGCCCCGCGCATCAAGCGTGGCGACAAGGTGGTCTCCCAGCGTGAAGCGGAACCGCTGAAATTCGCGGCTTCCTGGACACCGCCAAAGGAGAAAAGCGGGTTCTTCGGCGGCGACAGCAAAAAGAGTTCCAGTGATTCATCCGACGACGATTCACTCTTCTGATCAGGATGGGTGCTGAAGCAGACTGACACAGGACGATAGAAACCATGGGCAATCCAGCGGCGAGAATGGGGGATCAGGTCATCCAGCAGGCGCCTCATTGCCACGCTCCAATCCACCCGCCGGCACCGGTCCCCACCCCAGTGCCCCACCCCCCATTGCCCCTGGCGATCGTCAAGGGCGAGCCAACCGTGCTGATCGGGGGCATGCCTGCAGCCCGGGTTACCGACATGACCGCCCCCTGCGCCCTCCCCGGCTGCATCCCCAACGGCCCCGGCATGATCTCGATGGGTTCATTTACCGTGCTTATCGGCAACCTACCGGCGGCACGCATGGGAGACATGACCGCTCACCCGGGTTGTGTGGCACCGATACCCAGCCCGGTAGGCAAGGTTCTGCCGCCCTGTTGTCCCACAGTCCTGATCGGCTGAGGCGGATCACCCGTTGCGCCTGAGCCATTTTGAAGCCCTCGCCCCGATCTGCCCCCGGTGCCGGCTGAAGTCGGCCCAGGCGCATCCACTGGTGGTGGCAACCGTGGAGCAGCAGCTGCAGGAGCAGGTCATCGAGGGCATCCTCCACTGCTCCAACCCTGCCTGCCAGCTGGAATACCCGATCATCGACGGCATCCCTATAATCGTCCCCAATGTCCGCCAGTATCTCGCCGACAATCTGTTCTATCTCACTCTGCGTAGCGACCTCTCACCCGTGATGGCATCGATGCTCGGCGATGCAGCGGGACCGGGCACCCCCTTCGACAGCAACCGCCAATACCTGAGCACCTACACCTGGGACGCCTATGGGAAGTACGATCCCGCAGAGCCCGAGTCCCAGCAGGGTGTGTCGCCCGGTGCGGTAAAACGTTGCCTCAGCGCCGGAATGGAGTTGCTGCCACGGATACCGGAAGGACCGGCCATCGATCTGGGCTGTGCAGTGGGTGGCGCCACCTTTGAACTTGCCCTTCACACCAACGGGCTTGTGATTGGCATCGACAAAAACTTCTCCCTGTTGCAGCTGGCCCAACGGGTCTTACGGGAGGGGACAGTCAGCTATCCTCGGCGCCGGATCGGTATCGTCTACGACCAGCGGGAGTTTCCGGTGCCGGTGACCGATGCGGAACGGGTCGATTTCTGGGCGTGTGATGCGCTTGAGCTACCCTTTGCCGATGCAACCTTCGGCCTGGCGGTCGGATTGCAGCTTGTGGACTCGGTCAATTCCCCAACGGCCCTGCTGGAAGAGACGGCTCGCAGCCTGCGCTCCAGTGGGGCCATGATCATGGCGACACCCTACGACTGGTCGCCAGCTGTGACTCCCCTCGAAAGTTGGATCGGCGGCCACTCCCAGCGAGGATCCAACGCAGGTGCGGCAGAACCCTTACTGAGGTCGTTGCTGACCCCCGAAGCCCACCCCCAGTCAGTAAAAGGGATGCAACTCACCAACGAGATCACCAATTTCCCCTGGCACACCCGCATCCACGACCGTAGCATTATGCAGTACCGCGCCCACCTCGTAACCGCACTATCGGTTGAAACAGACGCCTGATTACTACTTGTATAAAGCTGAAAACAGCGCAAAATCTGCAGAGATGAAAGGCCCACAAACCCTTCAAGGCAGTTGTATCGCGTTCGGCGTAAAACTGCGAAATAGCTGATCGAACAGGGGATCGGTGGCAACTTGGTTAGCAGCCAGGGAGATCGCGGACAGTTTGTAGAGGTGGACGGTTTCACCGCACTGCAGCATGAGCAACAGTTTCTGCCGTACCCGCGCCGGCCCCTCTCCCCATTCGCAGATGCTCATGATGCCATCGGCTCCCGAACGCTTACCGACAGCCTGGCTGATGAGTTGGAACGCCTCGACCTTATCACTCAGGGCTTCCATCTCCTGATTCACCAGTGCCTTGAGATCCGGTGCCTCGGATCGCTTCTCTACCCGAATCGTCATGTAGGGTGAGTCATTACCCATCGCTGGAAAGGCGAAAGTATAGACCGAGGCATCGATACACTGCTCAGGAAATTCAATGGCGAAGCCGGAACCCTGAAACTTGGGCATGACACTCACCTCCTTACTGACGCATTCGTAATAATCCTGCCTTGATAGAATAGTCAACAGTTAGCAATGGGTTCCCCTTTATTTTTTAACATGAACCAATTCATATGAGCAGAGAGGCAAGAAAGTCTTTTTATTGAGTACAAATCTGGCCAATATTCAGGTTCTTATCATCTGAACGTGATCCAGAACCAACCAAGCATGAATATTAGGCAGCGATTCGAGCCCTGGAATATAAAGTTGCTCCATATCGGGATTTTCCGGCCAATGCTTCCTGCTTCCATCCTTTAGCGTTTCAAATTGTTCACGCCCTTTTCCTTCATAAGCCCCCAACCAAATCCCTGGTTTCACCCGTGCACACACCAGATAGTCCACATTACTCCACTTGTTTTTTATGATCAGGGCCTTGCGAGCTACTGCTGAAAGCGGAATATTATCTTCGAAGGAGAAAAATTTCAGGTTTGCCATGTGCGCATCGCGTAGCCACCAGCACCCAGCTATACGCCGCTTTGACACTTTATCTTGACTAACTTTGATGAGGAATTTATTCATTGCCGATTCATCGTAAGAGCCGCTACCCTTATCACATGATGCTGGAAACTCTTCCTGTAGTGTACTGGAAAAACGAAAAATCATTTGTCTCGGAGGTAGATCAACCTCCTCGACTGTCTGCTCAATCATGCCGTCTAGCATCTGTTTATGCGCAAAAATATCGAAATAATCGCTATTGACGCAAAGCCGACTAAAGTGATTATCATCAGTTAACCGCATCACCTTCTCCTCTGTACTAACCTTATTAAGTTGTAAGTTAAACAGAAGTGCTATTCATTCCATGGTCCAAATAGAATCATTGGCGAAAATGCCAACGCCTGAAACCGCATTACCCTGACCGCATTACGATTGCGGTAACTGAGCAGCGGCATTATGCCCTGTTGTAATATCACCTCCCCTGCCCGCTCGCTGATCCAGGCCTCGGCACAGGGCAACATCTGACGCTCGCCGTCAAACTCGAAGGTGTAGGCAGGCAGGTCTTCGATATCGAGGCGGTCGCCGGGCTCCATGGCCCAGCCCCGTTCGATGAACGCGTCCGCCAACAATTGAGCGCAGGCAAAGACCGGGCTGCCCCATAGATAGTCTTCGTGTTTTCCTGGCGGTAGCGGGTTCTCCTCGAAGGCGAAGCTGTCGATCTCCTCGCTCCCCTTGCCGTAGGGCAGTCGCAACAACGGCCGTGGCAGCGCTAGTCCGAGCCAGCGAGCCGCGGCGCTCTGGCGCAACGCCTGCCAGTGCTGCGCCGCTGCCCCCTCCAGTCCGGCCCACTTCTCCACCGGCTCAGTGATGGTGTCGCAACCAAGCAGTTGGGGAGACGCCGTAGCGAGAAACGGACCACCCGCCTGAGCAGCCAATTGCCCCATGGCATGCAACGCAGTGATATCCTCTTCTCCCGCATCGAAGATAAAGTCACCCGCCAGCACCGACCAGGGTTCGCCACCCGCACTCCCGATCCCCTGCTCCACCAGCAACTGGTAAAGCGAGCACTTCTCAGGGGTATCATCCGCACTGGCGAGGTCGGCCAGCAGTTCAACCTTGGTGAGGTCGAGTGTGTAGAGCTTCAAGCTCTCGTTGGTCTCCACGCCAGTGACCAGGCGGTGCAATGACTGCCAGATGGCCTCTAGCGCCTGGAACCCGGGCGCATGCAGCAGGCTTCGCATCTGCTCGCTAATGGCGTCATCCACCGAGGCGACGTAGGCCGCCTGTTGAGGATCAGCCTCCGGCACGATGTGCGCGGCGACAACATGCTGGATAAACTGTTCGATCCCCGCCTTGGGCACGGCTTCTCTTGTGGCTGGCGTACTGGCTTCCCGGCCGAGCAGGCGCTCGAACATATCCCCTTCTGGCTCGGGCGAGAGCAAAGCATCGGCTGTTTCTTCGGTGGCCGATGATAGGCCGACAACTGAGGCTTCGCGCCGGAGTTCGGCTGCAGCGGCGGAAAACATGTTCGCATCCAGCAATCTGCCACGCAGTTGACGCAGCCCCTTGAAGAGATCGAGTCGCTGAAACAGGCTATCTGGATGAAAATCCCCCAGTTCGCTGAAGGAGAGATCGACCCGGGCATGCTCACCCTCGCTAAGCTGTAGGCTCACACTCGGCGCATAACGAGCCATCAGCTGCTCGAAATTGTCCACGTCCACCTGCCGAATAGCACGTCTATCCAGTGGTCCGGCTGCTTCGGCGTAACCGCTGAAATTCCCCATCAACAGGATACGCATAACCGAAGCCGGTTTGCGCTGAGGCGCTGCGCCACTACCGCGAAGACCAAACTCAAATTCCATGTGTGCAGCCATCGGTCAATACTCCCCACTGATCTCCTGTCTTTAGTGTAGCGTTCTCCCGACGGGGCTTAGCAGCGTGGGGGAAATGGAAGCAAAATCAGCTAGACTCAGAATGGACAGTGCAGGGAGAGTTGCCAGGTGTCTGACATCACACAATCCGAGAGGAGCGTGTCCGTCTCCACCCCCCTTGGCGGGGATACGTTGGCATTCATGAGCATGAGCGCCAGCGAGGAGATGAGCCAACTCTTCGAGTACGAGCTAGAGTTGCTCAGCGAGCGAAGTGACATCGACCTCAACGATATGCTGGGGCAGAGTGTCACCGTCCGTCTGGAGACCGAAGAGAACAAGGACCGTTTTTTCAACGGCCTGGTCAGCCGTTTCAGCTACGCGGGCACCCAGGACCGCTACTACCGCTATCGGGCCAGCCTACGGCCCTGGCTGTGGAGCCTGACCCGGACCTCCGACTGCCGCATCTTCCAGGAGATGACCGTGCCCGACATCGTGGCGCAGGTGCTGCGGAAAAACGGCTTCTCCGATTTTGAATTCAGTCTCAGCAGTGGCAGATACCGCACCTGGAGATACTGTGTCCAGTATCGTGAGACCGATTTCAACTTCATCTGCCGCCTGTTGGAGCAGGAGGGCATCTACTTCTATTTCCACCACCAGGACAACCGTCACTTTCTCGCCATGACCGATTCGGTCAGCTCCCACAACAGCGTGGGCACCATCCCCTATTTCCCCCCCCAGGAAAACGTGCGGCGCGAAGAGGAGTTCATCGACGAATGGTATGTGGCCTCGGAGGTGCGTCCGGGTAAATTCGTCACCGACGATTACAACTATGAGAAGCCAAAGACGGAGTTGGAGGCACGCCTCTCCAACCCAGCGAGCCATCAGGCCGCCGACGGTGAGATCTACGATTATCCCGGGGAGTACAGCGAGCCGGGCGAGGGTGAGACCTACGCCCAGATCCGGTTGGAAGAGCTGCAGACCCCCCATATCGTGGCAGAGGCGACGAGTAACTGCCGACGGGTCGGTGTGGGCGAGTTGTTCGAGCTGGAGAACTTCCCGCGGGAGGATCAGAATCGGGAATACCTGATCACATCCGCCACCTACCAGATCAAGTCGGATGTCTATGTCAGCGGTGGTGGCGACACCGGCGGCACCGTCTACAGCTGCCAGTTCAGCTGCATCGACCGTACCCGCCAGTATCGTGCCCCCCGACTGACGCCGAAACCCGTGGTGCAAGGGCCGCAAACTGCTTTTGTGGTCGGTCCCAAGGGCGAGGAGGTCCACACCGATAAGCTGGGCCGGGTCAAGGTGCAGTTCCACTGGGACCGGGAGGGCACGCTGGACGAAAACAGCTCCTGCTGGGTCCGGGTCTCCCAGAGCTGGGCCGGCAAACAGTGGGGCGGTGTATTTCTGCCCCGTATCGGCCAGGAGGTGATAGTCGACTTTCTGGAGGGCGATCCGGACCGGCCGATCATCACCGGCCGGGTCTACAATGGGGAGAACCTGCCACCCTATGCCCTGCCTACCAACAAGACCCAGTCCGGCATCAAGAGCCGCAGCACCAAACAAGGCAGTGACGACAACTTCAACGAACTGCGCTTCGAGGACAAGAAAGGTGAGGAAGAGGTCTCCTTCCATGCAGAAAAGGACTTCAAGCGCATGGTGGAGAACGACGACACCCTAAACGTCGGCCACGACCAGACCCGAACCATACACAACCACCGCACGGTAACGATTGAGGAAGGTGACGACGTCCTCAAGATCAAAAAGGGCAAGCGGAACACCACCATCACCAAGGGCGATGACATCTTGCTGGTGGAGAGCGGGGATCAGAAGGTGGAGATCACCTCCGGCAGCCACCTCATGAAGACCGGTAACTCCATCGAAATGGAGACCAAAAAAACAGTCAACAAATCTGCCTCATCCATCGATTTAAAGACCAAGGATTGCACCATCAAGGCCTCCAGTACTGTCGTCATCAAGGCATCCAAATCGATCGAGCTGAAGGTCGGCGCCAGCAGTATCAAGATCGAGCCCGCCAAGGTCACTATAAAATCCCCGCAGATCGCGATCAGCGCCGATGGCACGCTCGATGCGAAGAGCCCCATGACCACGGTGACAGGGGACGGCATCCTGACCCTCAAGGGCGGGCTGACCAAGATCAACTAGGCGACGGCGATTCAATGGAAGCGATCAAACTAGACAAGGTCCAAGCCGCCACTGCCAACGAGGTCTGTCTCTCTTTCGACCTCGACGAAGAAGTGACGCTCCTGCTGCAGGAGGACCAGACACCGGCCCAATTCCTGCAAACCCTGATAGACCACGCATACTTGGCCGATGCCGCCCGCTTTCTCGCTTTCGCCCTGCCCAAACGCGAGGCGGTCTGGCTGGCCTGCCTGGCGGCACACAGCGTGGTCGACGAATCAACCTCCGAGGCCGAGATGAAGGCGCTCACTCTGACCGAACAGTGGGTCTACAAACCGACTGAAGAGTGCCGCCGTACCCTGATGGATATCGCGGAGACGGCCGGACTCGACACCCCCGCCGGGTTCGCCGCGGCCTCCGCCTACTGGAGCGGGGAAAATATCGCACCCGCCGACCTGCACCCGGTCCCCCCCCCCCGCCGGCATTACCGGCAAGATGGTCTGGGGGGCCATGGTGCTGGCGGCCTATCACAAGGCGCCAGAACTGGCGAACGACAGATACCGCACCTACATCAGCCAAGCGATCGATATTGCCAATGGAGGTGGCGGAAAGGACTCCTGATTCGGCTATCCGCCCCTAATAAGACGTTTGACCCCGGAACCTTTATTAGACGATTTTTCTGCCAAAAATCCCAATCACCAGGCGGGCCAGCAAAGAAAAAAATCAGCATACCCGTCAATAGCGAAAGGCCTCTGCTGGCACCTGGAAAAACTCAATAACAACTTTCAAAAAATAAGATAATCATTTGTTTGGCAAGAGGAATGGAATCTCCAAATTGGCGTCCAGCAAACTACGCGCAGCCTTCCATCGGGAAAGAATTACTTTCTTTTTCGATTGATTGCAGGGGTCTGAAGAGTATGCTACACAAAGAGTAAGGGAATAAAACTACAAGGTTTGTTTATAAGCAGACAAGGATGCGCCGTAAACCTTACAGAGAAGGTTGCGGCGGTGGGAGAGGAAAAACTGGACACCGGCCGATGACAAGTGCGATCGACGTAAAAGGCCTCCTGCAAGAGATATCAGCTGATAGCTCATGTGGTGAAGACTTGGAGTACGATCCCGGTTTCATAGAATTGGAACGATTGGCCGCGGGTCGGGCGGAGCAGCAGGTCGGGGACTCTATCATAGAGGCGGAGGAGCCCGACTGGCAGGCGGTGCAAAACGCCTCCATAGAGCTCCTTTCCCGCACCAAAGACATCCGCATCCTCACCTATCTCATCCGTGCCGCCCTCCACACCGAAGGCTATGAGGGCGCCACCAACGGAATCAAACTCCTGCATGGCTTGGTCAAGCAAAACTGGGAGCAGATTCACCCCCGACTCGACGCAGAGGACAACAATGATCCCACCATGCGTATCAACGCGATCAGTGCACTGACCGACAGCGCCACCATGTTGACCCCTCTGAGTAAGGCGCCCCTGGTCAGTTCCCGAATGCTGGGACGGTTCGGCCTGCGGGATTACGCCATCGCCACTGGTGAACTGGAACCGTTGAATGACGCCGACGCGGTGGACATGACCCGAATCAACGCCGCCTTTCTGGATGCCGACTTGGAGGAACTGCAAGCGACCGCCGATGCGGTGGCCGAATCCATTGATCACCTGACCGAACTCGAAGCCTTCATCACAGAACAGGTCGGCACAACCAATGCCATCAGCCTCTCCGATCTGGTGAATTCGTTCAAAGAGGCACAACAGGTTCTGAAGGGACAACTGCAAGCGCGTGGCGTCGGGGCTGAGGAGGGGACGAATGTCGACGTGCCCAGCGAAGAAGGTGCAGCACCCTCCGCTTCAGGTGCCCCAGCACTGAGCGGAAGCATCAACACCCGGATGGATGTAACACGTGCCTTGGACAAGATCATCGAATACTACAACCGAAACGAACCCTCCAGCCCGATTCCTATCCTGATGAAACGGGCAAAAAGACTTGTCTCTCTCGATTTCGTTGAGATCATCAAGAATATGGCACCAGATGCCATGAACCAGATTGACCTATTTCGAGGCCCGGAAAAAGAAGAGGAGTCAGAGGCATCCCAAAACGATTGGTAAATGCAGTGTCAGCTAAATAACGAATCTGGAGGCAACCAATGGTCCAAAGCAGTCAGAAATTCATAGCCAAGAACCGCGCACCGCGCGTGCAGATTGAATACGACGTAGAGGTCTATGGTGCCGAAAAGAAGGTGCAACTCCCCTTCATCATGGGCGTCATGGCCGACCTCTCCGGCAAGCCTGAAGAAGCGCTGCCCCCGGTGGCCGAGCGCAAGATGCTGGAAATTGATGTCGACAACTTCGACGACCGTCTCAAGTCGATGAAACCTCGGGCAGCCTTCCAGGTGCCCAACACCCTGACTGGCGAAGGCAGCATCAGCGTGGATCTCACCTTCGAGAGCATGGACGATTTCTCCCCGGCGGCGGTGGCACGCAAGGTAGGCGCCCTGAACGAGCTGCTGCAAGCGCGCACCCAACTCGCCAATCTGATGACCTATATGGACGGCAAGGCGGGCGCCGAGGAACTCATCGCCAAGGCCCTGAACGATCCTGCCCTGCTGCAATCCCTGGCCTCGGCACCAAAGCTCGGGGGCGATGAGACCGCAGCAGAGGAAGAGGAGGGTTAAACCATGGCAGAGCTGGAAAAAGACGTACAAGCACAAGCCGCAGCAGAACCCCTGGAGGCCAGTGATTTTGCGTCACTGCTGAATCAGGAGATCCGCCCAAAATCGGACCGCGCCCGCGAAGAGGTGGAGCATGCCGTACAGACCTTGGCGGAGCAGGCCATCGCCTCCTCTGTCACCGTGTCGGCCGACATCACTATCACCATTCGGGAGATGATCGCCGAGATCGACAAACGCCTCACCGAACAGGTCAACCAGATCCTGCACCATGAGGATTTCCAGAAAGTCGAAGGCGCCTGGCGCGGCCTGCACCATCTGGTCAACAACACCGAAACTGATGAGATGCTCAAGATCCGTGTCATGAACATCTCGAAAAAAGATCTGCACAAGACCCTGAAAAAGTACAAAGGCACCGCCTGGGACCAGAGCCCCATCTTCAAGAAACTCTATGAAGAAGAGTTCGGCCAGTTTGGCGGTGAACCCTACGGCTGCCTGGTGGGTGACTACCACTTCGACCAAAGCGCTCCCGATGTGGAGCTTCTGGGTGAGATGACCAAGATCGCCGCCGCGATTCACGCGCCCTTCATCGCCGGGGCTTCACCTACCTCTATGCAGATGGACTCCTGGCAGGAGCTGAGCAACCCTCGCGACCTGACCAAGATCTTTCAAACCCCGGAGTATGCAGCCTGGAATTCGTTGCGGGAGTCCGAAGACGCCAAATACATCGGTCTCGCCATGCCCCGTTTCCTCTCCCGTTTGCCATACGGCGCGAAGACCGACCCGGTGGACGAGTTCGATTTTGAGGAAGAGACCGGCAACGCCGACCACAATAAGTACACTTGGGCCAACGCCGCCTACGCAATGGCGGTGAACATCAACCGTTCGTTCAAGATGTACGGCTGGTGTTCCCGCATCCGCGGCATCGAATCTGGCGGCGCAGTGGAAGGCCTGCCGGCACACACCTTCCCCACCGACGACGGTGGAGTGGATATGAAGTGCCCCACCGAGATCGCTATCAGCGACCGGCGGGAAGCCGAACTGGCCAAGAACGGTTTTATGCCGCTGGTGCATAAAAAAAACACCGACTTTGCTGCCTTCATTGGTGCCCAGTCGTTCCAGAAACCAGGGGAATACGATGATCCCGACGCCACCGCTAACGCCAACCTGGCAGCGCGTCTGCCCTATCTGTTCGCAACCTGCCGCTTCGCGCACTATCTGAAATGCATCGTGCGCGACAAAGTGGGCTCGTTCAAGGAACGGGATGAAATGCAGCGCTGGCTGCAGGACTGGATCCTGCAGTATGTGGACGGAGATCCAGCACACTCATCCGAGACCACCAAGGCGGAACATCCACTGGCGGCTGCGGAAGTGGTGATTGAAGACGTAGAGGGAAATCCGGGGTACTACACCTCAAAATTCTACCTACGCCCCCATTACCAACTGGAAGGCCTGACAGTTTCGCTACGCTTGGTATCGAAACTGCCATCAGCTAAAGCTGGGTAAGGCGATATCGCCGGATACCGACTATGAGGGTTTGGCAATAATCTGCCATATCACCGGCACCCGAACGATGTCAGATAAAACACGTTGAACGTTAAGGAGAGCTATCATGGCTGTTGACATGTTTCTCAAAATTGGCGACATCGAAGGTGAGTCACATGACAAGGTACACAAAGGCGAGATCGATGTACTCGCTTGGAGCTGGGGTATGAGCCAAACCGGCACCATGCACATGGGTGGTGGCGGTGGCGGCGGCAAGGTATCCGTTCAGGATCTGTCATTTACCAAGTACGTGGACAAATCCACACCACTGCTCTACAAGTATTGTGCTTTCGGAGAGCAGGTGGATGAAGCCAAGCTGACGGTGCGTAAGGCAGGCGGCAAAAACCCTCTGGAGTACGTCGTATTCTCAATGAAAGATGTCATCGTGACCTCAGTATCGGCGGGCGGCAGTGGTGGTGAAGACCGGCTGACTGAAAATGTAACCCTGAACTTCGCCAAGCTGAAGTATGAATACCAGCCGCAGGATCAAAAAGGCGGGAAAGAGGGAGGTACGGTCGACTTTACCTTCGACATCGCAGGCAATACTGAATAACAGCACTCTGTTTGCCGCCTCTACACGGCGGCTTTGTCCATTGCCTGGGCTGTCTATTCCTGACCTCGAAGGCGGTAAATCAGTGCCCCTTCGCTGAATTGATCGGGGTGTAAATATGTTGGCGCAACAATCCCTGCGCGACGGCAATCTCAATGAGGCCCTGGCACAGCTCCAGGATCAGGTGCGCAAGGCGCCCGCCAAGGCCGAATACAGAACCTTCCTGTTCCAACTGCTATCGATCATGGGCAGTTGGGAGCGGGCTCTCAACCAACTGAGTGTGGTGGCTGACCTGGATGACGGCACCCTGGCCATGGTGCAGACCTACCGCGAAGCGATCCGTTGCGAGGTGCTGCGGGAGGAGATCTTCGCCGGCAAGCGCTCTCCCCTGCTGTTCGGCGAACCCCCACAGTGGGTGGCCCTGATGATCGAGGCCTTGCGCCTCGGTGCGGAGGGCAACCACGCCGAATCCCAGACCATACGAAATCAGGCCTTCGAGGCAGCTCCCGCCATCGGCGGCACCCTCGACGGCCAACCCTTCGAATGGATCGCCGATGCGGACCCCCGCCTTGGCCCCATCCTCGAAGCGGTGGTCAACGGGCGCTACTACTGGGTGCCCATGCAGCAGATCCGCCGCATCAACATCGAGGAGCCCGAAGACCTACGTGATCTGGTCTGGATGCCCGCCTACTTCACCTGGGCCAACGGCGGTGAGGCAGCAGGACTGATTCCCACCCGCTATCCCGGCTCGTTTGCCAGCAAAGACCCGCAGATCCGACTGAGCCACAAGACTGAGTGGATCGACGCCGGTTCAGATCTCTATCTGGGTTTGGGGCAGCGTATGCTGGCCACCGACGGCGGCGAATTTCCCCTGATGAATATCCGCGAGATCAACCTCAACACTGCGGAAGGGCCTGCGGAGCCGACGTCAGAGGAAGAGGCCTGACGGGTTCGACATACCTTGGCTGAACTCACCCAAAAAGAACGTCTGCAACCGTCCCTGCTGGACCGGTTGACCGACAACCACCCGGACAAAAAGAACGAGTCCCGCGATCAGCGGGTACTCTCGATCCAGAAACTTCGGAAGAGCGTGCTGCGGGATCTGGAATGGTTACTCAACACGGTGAATCTGACGGCTACCCAGAATCTCGATGACTATCCGAACGTCGCACGCTCGGTACTCAATTACGGGGTTCCCGATTTTGCCGGCCATACCGCCTCCAGCGTCGACGTGCCCGCACTGGAACGCTTGTTGCGCCAGGCGATCATCGACTTCGAGCCCCGCCTGCTCAAGAACAGCGTCAGAGTCAAACTCCTGGTGGCCGAGAGCCGCATGAGCCACAACGCCATGACTTTCGACATCGAAGGCGAACTGTGGGCGGAACCGGTGCCGCTGCATATGTACATGAAGACCGAGATCGACCTGGAGATCGGTAGTGTCACCGTCTCCGACTATTCCGACAGAGGCAGGGGCTGATGGATCCGCGATTGCTGCAATACTATAATCGGGAGCTGCAGTTCATCCGAGAGATGGGCGGCGAATTCGCCAAAGAGTTTCCCAAGATCGCCGGTCGGCTCGGCCTCGAGGGTTTCGAGTGCGCCGACCCCTATGTGGAGCGCCTGCTCGAAGGTTTTGCTTTTCTCGCCGGCCGCATCCAGCTCAAGCTCGACGCCGAATTTCCCCGCTTCACCCAACACCTGCTGGAAGCGGTCTACCCTCACTATCTGTCGCCGACGCCCTCCATGGCGGTGGTGCGGTTTCAGCCTGACCTTACGGAAGGGGGCTTGGCAGACGGCTTCATCCTGCCCCGGGACAGCGCCATGCGCAGCCTGTTGGGAGAACACGACCAGACCGCCTGTGAGTACCGCACCGTCAGAGAGACGACCCTCTGGCCGCTGGAGCTGACCGACGCCACCTATCTGCGGTCTCTTGCCGGCATCGGCCTGCCTGATCTGCCGAAAGCCAAGGCGGGCATTCGACTGCGCTTGCGGGTCACCGCAGGACTCAGTTGCGACAAGCTGGCTCTGGAAAGCCTGCCGTTCTACCTGCAAGGAGCGGACGAACTCCCCATGCACCTCTATGAGCAGCTCCTGGGCAACGCAGTGGCGGTAGTGGCGCGCCCCATCAGCCGTCCCGCACCTTGGCAGGAGGTCATCGACCGGCAATCGATCAGACAGCTGGGATTCGACGACAGCGAGGCCCTGCTGCCTTTCACCGACCGCTCCTTCGAAGGATACCGCCTGCTGCACGAATACTTTGCCTTTCCCGCACGCTTCATGTTTGTCGAGCTGACGGGCCTGGCACCCGCCTTCAAACGCTGCCCACACGATGAGATCGAACTGATCATCCTGTTCAACCGCAGTGATGCCTATCTGGAAAAGGTGGTCAACGCAGACAATTTCGTTCTCTTCTGTACACCGGCGGTCAACCTCTTCCCCAAACAGTGCGACCGCATCCATCTGACCCACAGCGAACACGAACACCATCTGGTACCAGATCGGACCCGGCCACTGGACTACGAAGTCTATTCGGTCACCGGCGTCACCGGCTACGGTACTGGCGCCAAGGCGGAACAGGAGTTCCTACCGTTTTATGCCTCCCATGATTTGGCTGCGCAGCAGACCGACGAGGGTTTTTTCATCCAGAGGCGTGATCCGCGGGTCATCTCCTCCCGCCAGCGGCGCAACGGGCCACGCTCGAGTTACATCGGCAGCGAGGTATTCATCACTCTGGTGGATGCAACAGAAGCGCCCTACCACCCGGACCTGCGGCAGTTGGGCATCTCCACCCTCTGCACCAACCGGGATCTTCCACTACAGATGCCGGTGGGCAAAGGCACCACCGACTTCACTCTGGAGAGCGGAGGCCCCTTCGGGAGTGTGCGGGTCGTCTCCGGCCCCACCCGCCCCCGTCCCTCTTGGGCGGAGGGCGACACCACCTGGCGGCTGGTCAGTCACCTGTCACTCAACTACCTCTCGTTAATCGACAACGATGAGGCCCAAGGTGCGGCAGCCCTGAGGGAATTGATGAGCCTCTACAGCGACATCAGTGAAGCGGCGCTACGCAAACAGATCGGCGGTCTCAAGAGCATTACCTCCAAACCGACCATCCGCCGCGTTCCAGTGCCGGGGCCGATCGCCTTCGGCCGCGGCCTGGAGATCACCCTGACCCTGAACGAGGACGAATTCGAAGGCACCGGCGTATTCCTGTTGGGCGCGATTATGGAGCGATTTTTTGCCCGCTATGTCTCCCTCAACGCATTCACCCAGACCGTCATCCGCACCACGGATCGCGGCGAGATCATGCGATGGCCGTTACGCACCGGACAGCGACACTTGCTCTAGCGCTACAGCAGAGCCTCGCTCAGAAGCCGTACACCTACGACTTCTACTGGGCCATGCGAGCGTTCGAAGCCTACCACCCGGGGACTCCCCGACTCGGCGAATCCCTGCGCCCCGCGGACGATGCGATCCGGCTGGGACAGGAGGCCTCCTTGGCGTTCGCTCCCTCCACCATCTCCAGCTTCATCCCCGGTAAAGAGGGTCGGCGCCCACGCATGGAGGTATTGTTCTTCGGCCTGTTCGGACCCAACGCCCCTCTCCCCCTGCACCTAACCGAATACGCCCGGGACCGGGTGCGCAACGCGGACGACCCCACCTTCAGCCGCTTCGCCGACCTGTTTCATCATCGCTTTCTCTCGCTCTTCTACCGAGCCTGGGCCAACGCCCAACCAGCGGTCAATCACGATCGACCGGAGCAGGACCGCTTCGCCACCTACCTGGGCGCCACCTGCGGTTACGGCATGCCATCGCTGCGCGGGCGAGACGACATGCCCGACCTGGCGAAGCTGCACTACGCGGGTTGGATCTCCAACCAGGTCCACAATGCGGACGGTCTGCAATCCATTCTCACGGGATTTTTCCGGCTACCGGTGTCCATCGAGCAGTTCGTGGGACACTGGATGACCCTGCCAGAAGATACCCGCTGCCGGCTCGGCGAATCCCCGGAGACCGGCAGCCTGGGCATGACCGCCGTCATCGGTGCCCAGGTGTGGGATTGTCAGCACAAGTTCCGCATCGTGTTGGGGCCGCTCGAACTCGATGACTACCGGCGTATGCTGCCCGGCGGCGAGAGTTTCAAGCGCCTGACAGCCATCGTGAAGAACTATGTCGGTGATGAACTGCACTGGGATCTGAACCTGATCCTGAAAAAGGAGCAGGTGCCACCGATCCGGCTGGGCAGAGAAGGGCAGTTGGGCTGGACCACCTGTCTGTCCATAGAACCACCGACAGAAGATCCTCGTGACCTGATGCTCAACCCCTTTTTCAAGCCGTGACGCAATGGGGGCCAACTATACTTTTTGTAGGTATCTCAAACCGATGTGCTTAAGGAGTAACCATCTGGAAACGTTAAAGCAGATCAAAACGTACGCAAAAAAACGCGAGGAGTGCAGAGAATAATTTATTAACTTGGCGTTCTTTACGCGTCTCCGCATTGTTTGCGTTCCTTAATCACCTTTCCAGAGACTAAGACCTTCAGGAAGACAACAAAGGGGATGTAAGGATGTCTGAAATCAGTCGTACCGCCCTGTTCGGCAAACTCAACAGCGTCGGCTACAAGTCCATCGAAAGCGCTACCGTCTTTTGTAAGATGCGGGGCAATCCCTACGTTGAGCTGGTACACTGGATTCACCAGATCCTGCAACTGAAAGACACCGATATCCACCACATCGTCAAGTACTTCAGTCTGGAACCCTCCCATCTGGCCAGAGATATCACCGCGACTCTGGACAGCCTGCCCCGAGGCTCCACTTCCATCTCCGACCTCTCGGCGCACATCGAGGAGGCTGTGGAACGTGGCTGGCTCTACGGAACCCTGATGTTCGGAGAGTCCCAGGTATTAATCGTTCCGAAAGTATTGGCAGTCTATTTTTGAACTTGCCAAAATATACTTTGTATCTGACATGCGGAAGAAACTCTTAATCAGCGAAGTGCG
>NZ_KQ557157.1:0-15999 GCF_001443665.1 endosymbiont of Ridgeia piscesae
ACTTCGCTGATTAAGAGTTTCTTCCGCATGTCAGATACAAAGTATATTTTGGCAAGTTCAAAAATAGACTGCCAATACTTTCGGAACGATTAATATCACCAGGATAAAGATACTCTACGAATCGTTTGGCCTCACCAAATGCGGCGACACGATTATTTTCGATCATGTACCAGATAGAGTTTTCATCCCAACTCCTATTAGTATCAAAAATAACACCTTTTATGTCGCCAGGATTCTTATGCCGGTCGTACGGTAGAGCGAAAAATTCAAAATATTGTTCTTCGCCTATCTCATAGATCCGATAAGGTAAAAACTCTATGGAAACGCCTTGCCGTTTCCAGTAGTCAACTGCGGTTATCAGACTGTCATCCGCTGCGCTACCTATAATAATTAAATGTTGCTTATTATTGATATCTTTAGGGCTAAGTGCATGTTCAAGATCAAAAGCATCTCTATGCGCTCGTGTTAATTCAATGTCAGATTCTGAGTACTGTTTATACTTATTTTTCAGTTTTGAGTAGCTCCATTGTCCGGCATTTTGTGCATAACGTAATGCTTGGTTAACTGCATCTTCCCCGGCATTCCCTCGTTTTAGTTCAAATATTATTAACTCACCTTTTTCATTCAGGGCATAAATATCTGCCTCTGCTTGATATGACCTCTCTTGGAATATTGGCATTAAACTATAGTCTTCGAATAAAATATCGAGAATACTTTTTGCAATCAGTTCTTCTAAATCTTTTTCTAGCTTCCCAAAGCTAGAAAAATCCTTGAATTCTACCGGTGAAAGTTTGTCAAATAGTCCGTTCGACGAGTGCAATTTATACAGCATGATACGTCCTGTTAATTGTGTGACGCTCCAGTATTGCTTCTGTCTGATGCAGTTGAAGCACTCAGTGTACAATGTGAAAGACACTTCAGTTTACTATTAAGTATCAACCACTCACATGTCAATACACGTGCATGCTATTCGGCTGGAGTCATAGGATTGTATATCCTCACCACAGTTCAGCGTGACTTCCTGTATTTTATGAGAGCGAAATAGAACTTTTCCTCTTAGAAAACTCGTGCTAAACAGATAGCGAAAACTGGCGTGTATACCGCAGAATTACACGGCATTTGAGCGCTTATTAAGAAAATGTTAACGGCTCTGGTGTTATCCTCAGAGTAGGAGCGAATTCCGAATAGGGATGAGCACAAGGTGTGCGCGGTAGTACCATTCTGGTCTCCACCGCGCGCACCTTGCGGGGGGATTTCCCATCCCCCGCGTACCCCCCCAGGGACTCACTAAGTTCTGAGTCGCTTTATGGCGATCTTCACTAAGTGAGTGCTTCCCACTCCGGCCCGATGGTTCGGCGTGGCTGCGTTTCGCCGCGGGTTCGAAGCGACAACGTCGCGTGAACCCATCTTTATAAACGGTCCATGCAGCTTCGCTGCTTCGGACCGGCGACGACCGGAGGAGACTTTGCTCTCCCCCTGGACCCCCATCAAGTCAAGGGCGTTCTTTATCTGCCCACGTGCTTCGCACTTCGGGCTGGCCCCTGACAACCCAGACCAAAGGGAGATTTCCGCTCTCCCTCTGGACACCCACCGACCAGGACTTTCGCGTCCTGGACCACGACCAAAAGGAGACTTCGGCTCTCCCTTTGGAAACCCATCGACCAGGATGGCGACCCTGGACCCCAGCCCGAAGCGCATAGCGCGTGGGCATACAAAACGGCTGGCATGGCACGCGAGGAACACGCGAGGAGGAGCTTTCACCCATTGAAATAGAGTGGAGGCCATGACGGATAGAAAGGACAAAAAACGCGAAGCACCAATCTCATATCGCCCGCCAAAACATCTGCGGGACGAGTTCTATTCTCGCGTTCAAAAGTCCGGCCTTTCCACCTCCGCATTCCTCACAAAAGCGGTGTTCAATCAGGCCCAGCCAAGACAATCCCGCCGCCCATCCATCGAGACAAAATTGCTCGCTAAAATCCTGGGTGAGGCTGCCAAAATCCATGGCGATCTACAACAGCTTTCCACGGGACAGAATGAGGATATTCAGGCCGAGATCGGGTCGGCTTTGGACGAGCTGACCGTCATTCGCGCAGCCCTACTCAAAGGGTTGGGGAGGAACCCATGATCCCCTTTGCCTCACAGCGCGGTCTTGGACAGGATTTGGCAACCCATCTCCTCAATGAACATGACAACGAGATGGTTGAGCTGGTGGAGGTCAACGGAGCCATCGCTCAGGATTTGCATGGGGCCTTTGCCGAATGGGAGGCGCAGGCCCATGCCCTGACGAGGTGCGAAAACTATCTCTACAGCCTGTCCGTCAATCCCGATCCGGCACAAGACCCAATCACGCGGGATCAGTATTTCGACTATATTCGCCGGGTAGAGGAAAAACTCGGCTTGACTGATCAACCGCGTGCCGTCGTTTTTCACAGCAAATATGGCCGCGAGCACTGCCACGTTATCTGGTCGAGGATCGACGTTGATAACGAAAAAGCCGTCCAGCTTGCCTTCGACCGGGAGAAGCTGATGATGGTCACGCGGGAATTTGCCCGCGACCATAACCTTGAGCTACCGGACGGGTATCACAAGGATCGGGACGGCAAGAACAAGCAACTTTCCCTCTATGAAATGCACCAGCAGAGGATCACCGGCCTCTCCAAAGAAGAACATATGGAGCAGGTCACTGATGCTTGGCGGGCGAGTGATAGTCCCAAAGCCTTCATTCAGGCACTGGCCGAACGTGGCTACATTCTTGCCACCGGCAAGCGGCCTTATGTGTTGATCGATTTCTACGGCGGGATGAATGCCTTGCCAAAAATGATCAATGACAAGTCCGTCCGCACCAAAGATATTCGTGCCTTCCTGGAGAAAGACTATCCACCGGAGAGCCTGCCGAGTGTCGATGAGGCGCGGGAACTGGTAGCGAAACACCGGAAAGAAATCGAAGCCCATGCAAAATCGGAACAATATGCCGATGAGCTGGCGGAGCTGAAACGCAGTCAGGAGGCTCGCCGTGCTGGACTTGAAAAGGCGAAAAGCGCCCTCAAGCAGAGGCAACATAAATCACGTAACGACCTGGCCGCAAGGCATAAGGCGGAACGGGATGCTCTCCGCTCTGCCCATCTTGCGGAGACGAGGCGTATCAGAGAAGCCCGCGCGCGGAACCGCCCCGGTGAATTGGGTCGCACCTTTGGACGGATCAGCGGATTCACGATGCTGCGGAAGGCCCTCCATAATTATCAGGACCGGAAACGCACCAAAGCGTTCCTGAAACAAAGGAAGCAACTCAAAGACCTCCAGTTCAAGGAGCGTCTGGCCCTTGCTCGCCGTCTGGAGATGCAAACCCTCGACATGAAGCGGAAACTTCGGGCACTTGAGCAGGTTGAAAAGCGGGAATTACGCTCGCTCGAAGAAGCCATGCGGCGTGAGGCGCATTGCCAAGGGCGTGGCGGACGCACCCAAATGCCGAGGCTGACACTGGGCATGGATCGTGATGCTCATACAACCAAGAAGCGAATTGATCTGACCGATACGTTCGACCGTGCCGCCGAAGGCAAGGACACAGATGGCGGAAAAGACGGCTCGTCCGACGGACCGAGGCCACAATCAAAAACAAAAATCCGCCGCTATCGGAGGAACAGAAAACGCGATCAGGGCTTGGATCGCGGGCGGTAAGTGGCGCGTAGTATAGGTAATTGAATGCGTTAAATGAGTATTAAGGTTCTCCACTTAAAAATAGAAAGATTAAGTTTGTTTAAAATTTTAGACAAATGTGGGTGAGGTTGGCGACAGGATATAAAATACAGTAGGTAGCGTGAAGGGGAAATAGAATGTCGGGAGGAAGCAGCAGGAATGAGCGGGAAGACAAGACAAAAAATGGCAAGTTTAAAAAAGGAATTATAATAGTACTGTCTATCTTTATGGGTGTGTTTTTGCTGTGGTGGATATATTTGATCACTGATCAGTATTTAAATCCTCTAGACCCAAATTTGATGGATCCGTGTTCTGCTGAATCGAAGGCTAAACATGGTGGTAAATCCAGTCCTTTTTGCGATGATTAGACATCAAAACAATTCTCTTAAGAAAAAATTAAGGAGTTAAATAATGGCAGAATATTCTGATTTTACCAATTTAATTAACGCATTTAACTTAACTGGGAAATTAATAAATACATCGGCGGTTCCGGGTATTAATCTGGAAATGGATTATGGTGAAAACTACATCGTTACCTATACGTATTTTAGAAGCTATTTTGATATAACATCAGCAAATTATTATGACGGTAACGATGTTGAGCCGACGTATATTGTTGACGGGGGCGAATATCGTCAAGATATCGAAACAGCTATTAATTCCATTCTTAATCCAGCAGGTAACTATAGCGTCCTGTTTTCCGATGTCGCCAATATTGATTTTCAGGAAGCGAATTGATCTGACCGATACGTTCGACCGTGCCGCCGAAGGCAAGCAAACAGATGGCGGGAAAGATGGTGCTTCCGATGGGCCGAGGCCACAATCAAAGACCAAAATCCGCCGTTACCGCCGGACCAGAAAACGGGATCAGGATTTGGATCGAGGGCGTTAGCGACAGCGGTCTATAGGTTCTTTCAGTAAACACACGGACGTATGTGAACGGCAATATCACTCTACACAAATCAAAAATAGCAGCAGCCATAATGTCACGTAAGAGTGTTCTCTCAATACAACCTAAAGAATAACTCTATAGTTGTATTCAAAAACTATTCATGTATGAATCGAAGAAAAATTTCACGAAGTGATTCGGATGAAGAAACTTATTCAAAATAATAAATGTTGTTTACTGATCGTTTTCGTAATTTTATTCATTATTCCAGTAGGTTTGTACACATATGAGCATGAACTAAAAACGTGGGAGGAATTCGCTGGTCCACCTGAACACAAGAAAGTTGATACAAGTAAACCGTTACGTCAACAAACGAAAATCTTTGAGATTGCCGAGCGGACCTTCGAAATACCTATTATGTACATCGATGGGAGGCCAAAGCCCGGAATAAAGCAGGACAGCATGCTTTTAGAGGTTATCTGGCCAGAAATGCGGTCAACTTATGAACTAAAGAGTCGTGAAGAATACGACAAAATATGGAATGAAGACCACCGCATTGGGTGGATTCTGATAGAGCCGGCATCAATGCGTCCTTCATTGGATGTACAAAATGCAAATAATGTAAAAAGTCTTACTAAATATGAATTTGTTGGTAAGGAAAATGGCCTAATTAAGGGGCTTTGGTATCGTGGTTTAAAAGAGAAGCCAGAAATTTGGTCAGAAGTATATTTGGAGAAAGATCAAAATGATCGCCTCATAAGTTTTATAAGGTGTCGAATCGGTAAGGGCGTTGTCTATCCAGGATGTAGTCACAAATTTATAAACGGCGGACTGTTATACAAAATCAGCTACAACAAGGACGCTTTTTTTTCCGAATGGCGTGCTCAACAACAGCGTGCCATTGAATTTATACGTAGTATGGAAATCATGCTTCAACCAGAAGTCAGGGAGGACTAGACCATGCCTACACTAACGACTGAACAAGTCAATACATTGCAGATAGAACTTGATGAAGGTGACATCATTGGATTTTACAGTCTCTTAGAAAGTTATGGTGATCCCCATGGACGTCTTGGCAGTGGGGTTACGGACAATAATTCCTGGCAGGGCCAGTTGGCGAATGGCTTTGCAGCAAGCGGGGCTAGTGACAACGGCGTGGACCTTAGCTATGGACGTTATCAGAAGTTCGCAAACTGTTTTACAAAGGCTGCGTAGACTACGGTAGAAGATTCTACGCTATTGCTAGACCAGAAAAAGGGATCAGGATTGGGACCGGGGACGGTAGCTCATGAATACTTGCTTGATCGTGGGAATTTTGCTATTTACGCGAGTGTTAAATCAAGGAGGATTTAATGCAAACCCAGACCGTCGTTCATGATCGGATGGCTTACCAGTAGGTTATTTTTCAACTTCGGGAAACAAGGATGTGGAGGGAATATGATTATGTGGCGATTTGCGTTTTTGTCGTTAGCATTACTGCTCGTTGGGTGTGCTACGGGGTCGGTGCTAGTTACTGGTACACAACGTCCACCTATTGATCCCTCCCAAGTTAGGATATATCGGATTCCGCCTAATGCTGAGTTCGAACACATTGGTATTGTGAAAGCACAAGCTGAAGAAGTAATTACGCAACAGGAAGCGATGGATCGCGCGGTTCATGAACTCAAAAAGCAGGCGGCTAAAATTGGTGCCAATGGAGTTATTCTAGGTGGTACGGGAGAGAAGTACGAGAGCTATAGTGGCTTCACGCCTAATGCGGGCGGTGGAGGATATTTCTATTCGGGTACAACCGAATATCAGGCGCTACAAGGGGACGCAATCTACGTTTACTAGTCTTGTTACAGTTCATGTTTAACTCGTGGTGTATGATTTTGGCCGAACGAGACCTAGCGGTATCGGCAGACCAGAAAATATGATCATGACATGGGTCGGGTCGATAGCAGTCTTGTTTTTCAAGGGCTCCGCCCTCGTGTCCGTCAAGCCGTGTCCCCAGCCTTCAGGTTTGTGCAGGCTGGGTGATGCCCCTCGGCATTGACAGACACCCACCCGTTCTTCGCCAGAAAGGCAGGGATGCATGCGCATCATTTATATATTCCGTAATTAGGGTATTGGCTAAGCTAAGAACTAGATCGGGATGCTGGATACATTCGTTAGCATTGCTAAAATATATCATGTTTTCTAATGAAGGTACTGAATGCAAGAAGGTGGTCTCTCCTGTACCACAGGGCGCACATGGTTAACCGTTTGCGTCGCTGGATTTATAGACCTTTATGTAATGAGGACTAAATATCATGGATAAACATATGAAGATTTACGCGGAACACCTGGAGGATTCCGCATTAGAGCAATTCAATAGTGCGATGGGGCAGGAGTTCGCCATCAAAGGTGCTTTGATGCCGGATGCACATACGGGTTATTCACTACCTATCGGTGCAGTTGTTGCATCCGATGGCGTAGTCGTACCGGCATGGGTCGGGTACGACATCGGCTGTGGTATGTGTGCTTTACCCACTTCATTTGAATCTAATGATGTGACTGCAAGCAGCGAGGAAATCTTTAAGGAAATATATAAGAAGGTGCCTGTTGGGTTTAATGTCAACCAGCACCCTGTTGATTGTCACTTGAATCCGGATGATCTGAGTCAACTTGGGCGCAAAGCGTTTGAGGACCGCAAGGGTTTCCGCGCATTGGGATCTCTAGGTGGAGGTAATCACTTCATTGAGATCGGCAAAGATGAAGAAGGAAAAATTTGGGTGATCATCCACTCCGGGTCTCGTGGAGTCGGGCATGGCATTGCAACCGAGTATATGCGCCTTGCTTCCGGCACCCAAAAGATACTGGAGGGACATCACGGGTTGCGAGTTGATGATGATACAGGACGCGGTTATATCAACGATATGAGCTGGGCGCTGGAATTTGCGCTTGCAAATCGAAAGGAGATGATGAGGAGGATCGTTGGTGCAATTTCCGCCTACTGCGACGGTGAAGCAGATTGGGACAAGTTGATTAACCGAAACCACAACCATGCTGAGGAGAAGGACGGCATGTGGATTCACCGCAAGGGGGCTACTCATGCGGAGGAAGGGATGATGGGTGTGATCCCCGGCAACATGCGTGATGGTTCATTTATCGTAGAAGGCAAGGGGAACCCCGATGCGCTATGGTCAAGCTCGCACGGTGCCGGGCGGGTCCTGGGGAGGAAGCAGGCAAAGCGAGAGCTCAAGACTGAAGATTTTCAGGAAACGATGCGCGGGATTACAGCCAGAGTTGAAGACAGCACTTTGGATGAGTCGCCAATGGCCTACAAAGATATTTTTGAGGTTATGCGCTTGCAGGCTGATTTGGTGGATGTGTGCCAGCACGTTACACCAATAGTGAATGTGAAGGGGTAATGCGAATTATTTAGGAAACAAGGCACCGGGCCAGGCCTTTTTGAGTGTGAAACACTCCGTGCGCTCCCTCCAACTCAAACAGGTTTGACTGGTTACAATGCCGTATCGAAGTGGCATAAATTGACCGTTTACTGACTATATCTCGATTTCACCTGACATCAGACCCTGTTCAAGGCTAGAATAGTAAGCTTTTTTATTGCCTGTTTCAGGGTGTGAGTGGATTTATAAGTGTGTACATATTTGGAGAATAGAGTTTGTCAGAAAGTAATTTTATCAATGAAATCAATAAGAGACGCACGTTTGCTATCATCTCTCACCCGGATGCCGGTAAGACCACTCTCACCGAGAAGCTGCTGCTCTACGGCGGCGCGATCCAGATGGCGGGCACGGTGAAGGGGCGCAAGGCGACGCGCCACGCCACCTCCGACTGGATGGAGATGGAGAAGGAGCGCGGCATCTCGGTGACCTCCTCGGTGATGCAGTTCCCCTACCGCAACGAGATCGTCAACCTGCTTGACACTCCCGGCCACGAGGACTTCTCAGAGGACACCTATCGCACCCTCACGGCGGTGGACTCGGCCCTGATGGTGATCGACGTGGCGAAGGGCGTGGAGGAACGCACCATCAAGCTGATGGAGGTCTGTCGCATGCGTGACACCCCCATCCTCACCTTCGTCAACAAGCTCGATCGGGAGGGGCGCGACCCGCTGGAGATCCTGGACGAGATCGAGGATGTGCTGAAGATTCAGTGCGCGCCGGTCTCCTGGCCGATCGGCATGGGCAAGCGGCTGAAGGGGGTCTACGATCTGCGTTCCGACACCACCCATCTGTTCAGTGCCACCCACGGCGGCAAGATCCAGCTGGGCGAGGTGATCGAGGGGCTCGACAACCCCAAACTGGACGAGATGATCGGCGACATGGCCGATGAGTTGCGCGAGGAGATCGAACTCGTGCGCGGCGCCTCCAATGAGCTGGATCTGGAGGCCTACGCCCGCGGCGAGCAGACCCCGGTCTTCTTTGGGTCGGCGATCAATAACTTCGGTGTCAAGGAGTTGCTCGACGCCTTCGTTGAGTACTCCCCATGCCCATTGTCGCGCAACACCCAGCAGCGCGAAGTGGCACCGTCGGAGAAGAAGTTCACCGGGTTTGTGTTCAAGATCCAGGCGAATATGGACCCACAGCACCGTGACCGGGTCGCCTTCCTGCGGGTTTGCTCTGGTAGTTACCGCAAGGGCATGAAGATGAAGCATGTGCGCATCGGCAAGACGGTGCAGGTGAGCAACGCCATCACCTTCCAGGCCGACCAGCGAAAGCACGTGGAGGAGGCCTGGCCCGGCGACATCATCGGCCTGCACAACCACGGCACGATCCAGATCGGTGATACTTTCACCGAGGGCGAAGAGCTGAAATACGAGGGCATCCCTTACTTTGCGCCAGAGCTGTTTCGCCGGGTGGTGCTGAAAGATCCGCTGCGGCAGAAGGCGCTGCTGAAGGGGGTGCTGCAGCTCTGCGAGGAGGGCGCCACTCAGGTGTTTCGGCCGCTGAAGAACAACGATCTGATCCTCGGCGCGGTGGGCGTGCTGCAGTTCGAGGTGGCGGTGCAGCGCCTGAAGGGCGAGTACAACGTGGAGGCGATAGTTGAGTCGGTCAGTGTCGCCACCACCCGCTGGGTGGAGTGCGATGACGAGAAGATGTTGCAAAAATTCAAGGAGAAGAACCAGGCAAACTTGGCTCTCGACGGCGACGATCAGCTGGTCTATCTGGCGCCGACCCGGGTCAACCTGAGCCTGGCGGAGGAGCGCTGGCCCGAGGTGCGCTTCCTCGCCACCCGCGAGCTTTAGACGCGGGGGACGCTACGGGAGGCGGTGCGTCGATGGGGCCCGTCACCAGCTGAAGCCTGCCGATGGGATATTTTCTCACCACGATTCTATTTGGAGGAACAAGATGGAAACCACAAGGGTTGAAGAGCTCATCCGCGCCGGGCTGTCGGGTGCTGAGGTGACAGTGACGGGTGATGGTCGCCACTTTGAGGCGGTGGTGATCAGCGCCGAGTTTGCGGGGAAATCCCTGATCCAGAAACACCGCATGGTGCTGGCGACGGTGCAGGAACAGATCGCCAATGATGAGCTGCACGCGCTCTCTATCAAGAAGGCCTGTACCCCCGAGGAATGGCAGGCGCAGCAAGGCTGAATTTGCCTGCTGGCTGATTTCAAGGACCTGGAGCATTTGAAAAATGAACGGGGGACTCCATAATTAAAGTACAAGGTAAGTCGATTCGGCCCTTTTCCATTTGCTAGGAGGTATGCCATGTTCCTGATGCAGAAAAACACGGAAAAGCTGGTTGAGGTGCTGACGCAGGTTGATCTCTTCGACCCCAACCACACTGAGATCGTCGGTCGTATGCATGCCGGCGAAGAGATGCAGGATCCGGAAAGCTTCACCAAAGGTGATCTAATTTTTCCTTCCGGAGAGACGCTGCCGAGGTGCTGGACAGATGTCCGCTATCGTGAGCATTAGAGAGTTTCACAGTTGAATCCAAGGGCCGGGGGGCAGCAATGTCCGCCGGTTTTTTTGTCTCTGCGTGTTGCAGATTTTCCCCATTGCCTGCCTTCTAATCGGAAAAATACGCTGACGACGCAGCGCACAAAACGACTGAAACTGCTACAGGTTCGATGCTTGGCTCGGACCTCCATCGCTGTTTGGAAGACTCCCTTTTAACTTCCGCCATTACTGCATTCAGAATGAAATGCATCGATCGCTACAGGCGGTATCAGAGGGTATTTCACCCCTGGTTCGGGGCGTGGTGGATCAGGCGGGAAACCAAATTGGGAAGCAGATATGTTGAAGTGTAGAAGAGTGTTATCGAACGGGACCAGGCTGGCGCTTACAGTGCTGCTCCTGTTTGGTCTGAGCGCCTGTGGCGGTGGCAGTGTGAGCGAGACTGCCGCAACGGCGGTTAGTAGCAGCCAGCCTGATGCATCTTCCGGCACTGATTTAAGTGGCGAGTCAGGCGGCACCGCGACAACGACGCCCGCGTCCCTCGCCTCCGGCACCGCCGGGCGCTCCTACGAAGTCGAGTTGCAGGCATCCACACTCGTCAGCGGCATGAGCTGGAGTGTCTCCAGCGGTATGCCGCCGGGACTCACATACGCGCCAGGCGCCACTGCAGATCGCCTGCTCATCTCCGGTATACCGAATCAGGCGGGAACCTATGAGTTCACCGTCAGCATCTTGGCCAATGGTGAGATCAGCAGCAGCCGGTTTCGGATTGTTGTTGATGCAGGCACAGGCACAGGCACAGGCACAGGCACAGCGCTGAGTGTAGATGCTAGTGGTGTCGGTCAGGCCACCCTGGGGACAGCCTACAGCGCTAATATCACCGGCAGTGGTGGTGAAGGCAGCTACAGTTGGTCGCTCAGCGGTACGTTGCCGGCGGGCCTGAGTTGGGCGGAGGCGGCGGATAATCTCTCCATCGATATTACTGGCACACCGACCCAGGCTGGCCAGTTCCAGTTCGCTGTTAATCTGCAGACAGCGGGCGATAGCGTCAGTGAGACGCTCAGCATCACAGTGGTTGAGACGATCGAGCCAGTGGCCCTGACCACCAGTTCGGTACCGGCGGCCACCAAGGACAGCGCCTACAGTACCACCCTGCAGGCGAGCGGTGGCGTTGCTCCGTTCAGCTGGAGCATCAGCAGCGGCACGCTGCCGGCGGGCCTGAGCCTGGATAGCTCCTCCACTCTGGCCAGCGTCAGCCTCTCCGGTACCCCCACTGAGAGCGGCAGCTACAGCTTCAGCGTGCAGGTGACTTCTGATGGCCAGAGCACCAGTCGCGACTATCAGTTGACTGTGGCTGATGGTGGTACGACTGGTGGTGGCAGCAGTGATATCGAAGGCTTTGGTCGAAACACTCTCGGCGCGCTGAGTTCCCCGACTGGTTATGAGACCTATATGGTGACCTCGCTGGCAGACAGTGGCCCGGGCACTCTGCGGGATGCGATCTCCCAGGAGAAGCGACTGATCCAGTTCGCGGTGGCGGGTGAAATCAATCCGCAGACCGATATCCTGATCAAGAAGCCCTATATCACCATCGATGGTGCGAGCGCACCTGCGCCGGGCATCACCCTCAAGAAGACCCAGCGGATGGGCGGTGCGTTGATCGTTGGCGGTACTCACGATGTGGTGATCCAGCACATCCGAGTTTGGGGCGCCTACAAGGCGGGTGATGGCACAGTCAACAATGCCGGCACCCTCGGTATTGATGGTGACTGGGATCCTGACTATGTGGCGCGCAATATCGTGCTTGATCATATCACTGCACGCAACGCCACCGACTCCGGTCCTGATATCTGGGGCGAGGTGCAGGATGTGACGGTCTCCTGGAACCTGATCTTCCACAACTATCATCCGACCACCATCTCGCACTATCCGTCGCCCTACCAGACGCGGCAGCGGATCTCGATGCACCACAATGTCTATGCGGAGAATGGCGAGCGCAATCCGCAGATCCGTGGTGATGTGCAGGAGTTGGACTATGTCAACAACATCGTCTACGGTTGGGGATGGGCGAATGTGGGCTGCTACGGCATCCGCATCAAGAATGACTGGGCAAATGGCGAGCCCCAGTCCAATCTCAACATCGTCAACAACCACTTCCTCACCGGTCCGGCGGGTCGCTGCGATGATTCGGCGCTGATCTACGGTTGGGATCCGGGTCCGGATCAGTACGATGGTGGTCCGAGCGGCACCCCTGAGCAGGGCACGGTGATCGACACGAGTCGTATGGGCTCCCTCTGGGTCAACGGCAATATCCTGCCCAGCGCCAACCGGGACCACTACTCGACCATTGCCCAGCCGCTGTTTATCCCCTCTGAGGCGCAGGTCACCACTTGGCCGGCGAGTGAGCTACGGGATCGGGTGCTGCCCGGGGTGGGGATGAAGTTTCGCGATGCGGAGGAGCAGGCGCTGCTCAACGATATCAAAAACTCCGATCCCTGAACGCAGCAGCCTTGAGGAGATAAAAGCGTCACCAATTGATGGCGCTTTTTTTTGGTACAGCCAAGCGTGGGATCAGACGCCGAGCAGTTCCGACTGAAATCGGAGCTGCATGCGATCTGTTTGAGTGCCGGGTCAGTTCTGTAGCGCCTTCGGTAAGGAAAAGACCACCTCTTCGGTCTTTCCGGCCCCCTCATTGACCTGATCGGCGCCCCACTCCTGTAGCCGCTCGAGTACTCGTTCTACTAGCACTTCCGGAGCTGAGGCGCCGGCGCTAACGCCGATTCGGGCCTTCCCCGCGAGCCAGCTACGGTCGATATCTTCCGCGCCATCGATCAGATAGGCGGGGGTGGAGTGTTTTTTTGCAATTTCGCACAAGCGGTTGGAGTTTGAGCTGTTGGGAGAACCGACTACCAGCACCAGATCGCACTGCTCCGCCAACTCTTTCACCGCATCCTGACGGTTCTGGGTGGCGTAGCAGATGTCGTTCTTCTTCGGCCCCTCGATGTTGGGGAATCGCTGCTGCAGCGCCGTGATCACCAGCGCTGTGTCATCTATCGAGAGGGTGGTTTGGGTGACGAAGGCGACCCGCGATGAGTCGCTGATCTGCAATTGCTCTACATCTGAGGGGGTGACCACCAGGTGGATGCGCGCAGACTCCTCCTTGCTCCGACACTGCCCCATGGTTCCTACTACCTCCGGGTGGCCGCGATGGCCGATCAAGATCACCTCATAGCCATCTCGGCAGCGCCGTGCCACCTCCAGATGGACCTTGGTCACCAGTGGGCAGGTCGCGTCGAAGATCCGCAGATCGCGCCGCTGTGCCTCCTGGCGCACTGTCTGGGAGACGCCGTGGGCGCTGAAGATCACCGTGTTGCCGTCGGGGATGTCGGAAAGTTCATCGACAAAGATGGCGCCGCGCTGGCGTAGACTCTCCACCACAAAGCGGTTGTGCACCACTTCGTGACGCACATAGATCGGGGCGCCGAGCATGTCGAGGGCGCGCTGCACGATCTCGATGGCGCGGTCGACGCCGGCACAGAAACCGCGGGGATTGGCAAGGATGATTTTAGACATGGTCGTTTCGTTGAGTATCAGTTATCGCGGTTGTCCGGGAGGGGGTTCTGCACCTGCAAGATCTTCACCCGGAAGTGGAACTCTCGTCCGGAGAGAGGATGGTTGAAGTCGACCCGCGCACTGTCACCGTTGCGCTCCAGCACCACTCCAGCGATCTCATCGCCGGCGGGGGTGACGAAGCCCACTAGGGTCTCGGGCTCGGCCGATACCCCCTCGGGAAATTCGCTTAGCGGGATCGGTTGAATCTTCGCCGCGTCGCGCGGGCCGAACACATCGCCTCCCGAGACCAGCAGGCTCTGATCCGCTCCCACGCTGAGGCCGTAGACCGCCAGTTCCAGGGGGTGGGCCAGGGTGCCGTCTCCGACAGTGAACTGGAGCGGTTGCTCGTCGAAGGTGGAGACTACCTCGGTGCCGTCGGGAAGGCTCATAGCATAGTGCATCTCCACCCGGCTGCCGTGGGTGATGGCGCCTGCGGGCAGTTGATCCGGATCAGTCATGGGTCTGTTCCGCCTGAATCTCGTGCATCAGCGGCAGCTCAAGGCCGAGACGCTGGCCGTGCTCCAGCGCCCGGGTGAGTCGCGCCGGTGCGCTACGGCCCATACATTTGTGTTCAGGGTCGCCGTCGAAGGCGCGCTTCATCGACTGGATCAGAGCTTCGCGGTCGAACTGTGTATCGCTGAGCGCCTCTTGCAGATCGATTACCTCATTGGCTAGCTGGCGGCAGAAGCCCTGGTGCTCTTGCCAGAGCTCCCCCACGGCGCCGCCAGTACGCAGACCGGCGATGTTGCTGGTGAGGATGTAGAGGTTCTTCAGCACCAGCTCAAACAGCAGTTCTGCGTCGTTTTGCAAGATGCGGGTGGAGATATCCAGCGCGCCCAGCGCGTCGGCGATCAGTCCCGCCCGGGGGCCATAGACCGGTGAAGGGATGATCACCTTGGTATCCATCCCCTTCTTCTTCTCAAACCAGACTGAGATCACGGTGGGGTGCTCAATCCCCGTCCAGTCGGCTGGTAGCAGTTCGTTCTGCAGCAGACAGAGTCGATCTTTCCAGGCGCTTGGTAGCTGCCCTAGCAAGGGTTGCAGGTCGGCTTCACCCACCGCTACCACTACCACCTCAGGACTGGGCAGAGCTGCGGCCAGCTCGCCCATATCAGTGTTGCGGGTCACCGGGTAGAGCGGAACCCCAAGCCTGAGCAGTCCCCGGGAAAATACGCCGCCCATCTCCCCGACGCCGATGATAACTATCGGGCTTTGCATGGTTTTTACTGCCTTTGATCGGAAAATGCTCCGTAGAATACCGGATTTGTAATCAGGTCTGAAAGGACTATTCTTAGGATGAGCGATCGAATGATGGGTATAACATCATGAATATTATAGAAAACTCATCTGATGTGCCGATTCCTGTCTATGAGGTGGAAGAAGTGACAGTGAAGGAGGCGCTACTGATGTTGGCTGAGGGGAAGGGGGAGTTTCAAATCGAGGTCGCTCCGGGTGTGGAGCGCAGCCAGTTTGCTGTGGATCTCTTCGGCTCGGTGGTCTTCAATAGCCCGAACTAAAGCTGAGGCGCCATCAAAATGGCGGGGGGCTGTAGATGTCGGTATCTACAGGAGGTGCGCGCATGCCACAAAGTCAGCAATGAGCTGCCCGGAATCGCCTCTCTATGCGATATCCCTGAGGTATCCGCCGCTTTAGGTAAGTATCTCCTGGGTGATAAATAGAAACGCGAGAGCGCCAACCAGGATCGCCACGGCAGCATATTGGAACAGGATGCAGATTCCCGGCAGGTCATTGCAGACTGAGCTGAAACGACAAAGTTTGCAGTTTTTCAAGGCTCTCAACCTCACTTACAACAGAGGTATTAATCGTTCCGAAAGTATTGGCAGTGTATACTGCTTTCCATGGCTACGATAAAAGAACAGCGTGATCAGAAAAGGAAAGATGTAGTGGAGG
>NZ_KQ557158.1:0-15613 GCF_001443665.1 endosymbiont of Ridgeia piscesae
GCATCGGAATCACCTCCAATACGGGGAGATTATAGAATGAATAGAGAACCCGTCAACAGATTAACCGAATGGCTCTGCCAAATGGCCGGGCTTTTTTATTGACATTAGAAGCTCATTCGATCATCAATCAATCTGCCGCCGCAGGGGGCATTTGGTGCGATCATAATCCTCTCCCAAGCCATCCCAAGCGTAGTTGAGTGCAAACTGGATGCGCGAGTGGAAGTGGTCTTCACCAATCGAATCCAGCAGACCAGTGCGGCGAATCGTCTTCATAAACTGCCGCTTCATCCTGGCCACGACAAACTCGATGTGCAGCGCTTTTAACCGATCGGTCAGGTGATGCAGGACCTCCTCACCACTTGAATCCATCTGGTTGATGGCCTCGCCATCGATAATGATGTAGCGCAGGTTCGGGTACTTGGAGACCAGTTCCAGCACCTTGTCCTCAAAATAACCGGCATTGGCGAAGTAAAGTGAGCCGTCGAAGCGTAGCAGGGCAATCTTGTCGCTGGTCTGCAGTTCGGGAAACACTGTGATGTCACGCATGGTGCCATCTTTATAGCGCGAGAGTTCTGCCACGCGAGGGCGCATACTGCGCATGATAAACAGCATGATCGAGAGGATTACACCCACCAGAATGCCGTACTCGATATGCGGTGCAATATAGAGGGTCAGGGCAAACGTAATGACCGCCACGACGGCATCCTGGGGCTCAGCCTTCCAGGCGTGAATAATCGGCCCGACCTTCACCAGGTTGGCCACTGCCAAGATGATTACCGCAGCGAGGGTCGCCAGCGGCAAATGGTAGAGCAGTGGGGTCAGAAACAGCAGGGCCAGACCCACCATCAGGCCGGTGACCACAGAAGAGAAACCGGTCATCGCACCAGCATTGATGTTGACTGCTGAACGGGAAAAGGAGCCAGAGACCGGATAGCCAGAGAACAGGCCGGCCGTGATGTTCGACAGTCCCTGACCGATCAACTCCTGGTTGGCATCGAGTCGCTGACGGGTTTTGGCTGCCATCGCCTTGGCAATGGCGATCGCTTCCATGAAGCCCACCAGTGCGATAATAATCGCGTAAGTGGCAAGCTGGCCGAGAATTTCCAAATCAAAACCCGGCATGCTCATACCCGGCAATCCCTCAGGGATCGCACCCACAACCTTGCCACCGCTCTCATTAAAACCGGTGTACCAGGCAAGCAGTGTGGTGGTCACCACTGCCACCAGCACATTTGGTATCTTTGGGTAGAAACGCTTCAGACCGAGCATGATCAGGATTGCTAAAGCCGCCATCCATAAGGTCGGCAAATGCGTATGATCGATCGCCGAGTTGATGATGTTGATCACCGTCTGGTAGTGGTGCTCACCAGCGATCTTCTCCACACCGAAGACCTTGTTCAGCTGGGATGTGGCGATGATCAGTGCACCGGCGTTGGTGAAGCCGACAACAACAGGGTGGGAGAGCAGGTCCACCAGCACACCGAGCCGCAACATGCCCAGCGCAACCTGGAACACACCTACCATCAGCGCCAGACCAAGAGCATAGGCGAGAAATCCATCACCACCTTGGGTTGCCAATGGCTCCAACGCGGTAGCTGTCATCAATGAGACCATCGCCACCGGCCCTGTGGCCAGCTGGCGGGAAGAGCCGAAGATAGCGGCAACCATCGGCGGCAGGAAGGAGGCGTAGAGGCCGTAGTAGGCGGGCAGTCCAGCGAGCTGTGCGTACGCCATTGATTGGGGAACCAACACCAGTGCAACCGTGATGCCCGCGATGATGTCGGCTTTTACGACCTTGCCGTCTCGCAACTCGCCGATCCACCCAAAGAAGGGAAGAAAACACTGCCTAAGATAATCGACGACCTGTTTTGCCCCAAACACGGAAACCCCCTTAACTTAGAATGCGTTATGCAACTGCCCGGCAGCATGCAAAGAGACTTCAATGACGAGAAGCGCCAACTTTGGTGCCCCTTGCACACCGACTGCCCTGCGAAAATACCACCCATTTACAGCGCATGACAAAGACCAACCACCATCTGCCCGAGCTGCAGAAGAAAACCGAATGAGCTTATCCTAATCTATTTCTTAATTCGACCCTCTCTGACCCTCCCCCAAATAGAACTAAAGTGGTATAAACGACAGCCGTTACTCTAGGTAAATACACACTCTTCGGCATCTGCTGTCATGATGTCATGACTCATCCACCTTGATTGAATCTTGTTCACCTTAGGAGTTCCAGATGGCGAGTAGACTTATCCCCCTGCTGATGTTGTTGCTAGTACCAGGCCTTGCCCTTGCCGCCGGCAACGACAAACACAGTTTGGACCTGACAGACCACTGGGTCGGCTTTACCGCCATCGCAATCTTCGTCCTGGCCTATGCGCTGGTGATGGCGGAGGAATTCACCCACCTGCGCAAATCAAAACCGGTAATCCTCGCCGCCGGTCTCATCTGGGGCATCGTCGCCTGGTACTACCAGAGCCACGGCCTGCCTGATGCCACGGAACTCGCGGTACGGCACAACCTTCTGGAATATGCAGAGCTGATGCTCTTCCTGCTGGTGGCGATGACCTATATCAACGCCATGGATGAACGCAACGTCTTCGAGGCGCTGCGCTCCTGGCTGATCAAAAAAGGCTTCGGCTTCCGCCAGCTGTTCTGGATCACCGGCACACTCGCATTTTTTATCTCCCCCATCGCCGACAATCTAACCACCGCTCTGCTGATGTGCGCGGTAGTGCTGGCAGTTGGCGGCGCAAATACCAAATTCATCCTGCTCGCCTGTATCAACATCGTGGTAGCAGCCAATGCCGGCGGCGCCTTCAGCCCCTTCGGCGACATCACCACACTGATGGTCTGGCAGAAGAACATCGCCACCCCTCAAGGCACTGTGGACTTCTTCCAGTTCTTCTACCTGTTTCTCCCTGCGATCATCAACTGGGTGGTGCCGGCAGTCATCATGAGCTTCGCCGTGCCCAATGAGAACCCCCAGGGCGGCGGTAAAAGTGTGAGCATGAAACGTGGCGCCAGACGCATCATCACCCTGTTCCTGCTGACCATCATCACCGCTGTCAGCTTCCACAACTTCATCCACATGCCTCCGGTGATCGGCATGCTCACCGGCCTGGCCTACCTGCAGTTCTTCGGTTACTACCTGAAGAAGACCTATCACCGGGAGCTGGCCAACACCAATGGCGAAGCCAACACCGAGCTGGAGCACGATGGCCAGATGGGCGACCCGATCGCTTTCGATGTGTTCAATAAGATCGCCCGCGCAGAGTGGGACACCCTACTGTTCTTCTACGGTGTGGTGCTCTGCGTCGGCGGCCTTGGCTTCATCGGTTATCTGGCCCTGGCCTCTGAGGTAATGTACACCGAATGGGGCACGTTGCTGGGCCTCAGCGCCGAGATGAGCGCCACCCCAGCCAACGTGGCGGTGGGGCTGCTCTCTGCTGTCGTCGATAACATCCCTGTCATGTTCGCAGTGCTCACAATGATGCCCAACATGTCGGAGGGCCAATGGCTTCTGGCCACCCTCACCGCTGGTGTCGGCGGCAGCATGCTCTCCATCGGCTCTGCGGCCGGTGTCGCGCTGATGGGCCAGGCCCGCGGCAAGTACACCTTCTTCGGCCATCTGAAGTGGGCCCCGGTGATCGCGCTAGGCTATATCGCCAGCATCCTCACCCACCTCTGGCTCAACAGCAACCTCTTCTGACAGGGCTTGATCCCCGACAGACCCGCCAGCGGCTCTCCGCCGCGGCGGGTTTTTGTTTGCCATAACAGCCGCCAACTTTCGACCTGCAAATCCTCCCATCTCGTTGCCACTGCGCTAGAATGGCACGAACCGCAAATCTTCAACGCTGGAGGTCGATACCGATGCGGTTCAATGCAGTACCCATCACTCTGGCTGTGATCAGCTTGCTCCCGCTTGCTGTCCACGCATCCACGCCTGTCCACTCCACTGCCACCCCCACTTTCGATTGGCCCAGCTGGCTGGCCCTGAACATCTTCTGCGGAGCCATGCTGCTGGCGATCCTTGAGGAGAAGACCGACCTGCACAAATCGAAACCGCTGCTGCTGGCAGCCGGTCTGATCTGGGCCCTCATTGCCTGGCACTATCAGGGCAACCCCCAGATGCCTGATACGGAATCGGTGGTGAGAAACCACCTGCTGCAGTTTGCCGAACTGATGCTGTTTCTGCTGGTGGTGATGACCTACATCAACGCCATGAATGAGCGCCGCCTGTTCCTTGCACTGCATCACTGGATGGTCTTCAAAGGATTCAGCTATCGCCAGCTTTTCTGGTTGAGCGGCGCCATCAGCTTCTTTGCTTCACCCTTTCTTGACAACCTGAGCACCCCCCTGCTGGTCGGCACCGCCATCCTGACCCTGGCACGGGAGCACAACCGGTTTGTCGGTCTGGCCTGTATCAATATTGTGGTCGCCACTAACGCCGGGGGGGTCTTCACCCCTTCCGGGGATCTCTCGACACTGATGGTCTGGCAACACAGAATCCTGACCCCACAAGGGATGCTCGACTTCCCCAACCTGCTGCGCCTCGCGCTACCTGCCCTGCTGGCCTGGCTGGTACCAACTCTGCTGATGCACCCCTTCGTTCCCCGGGGAAGACTCCCCCAACAACACCCCGAGCCCTGCCTGCGGCGAGGCGCATTTATCGTTCTGCTACTGCTGCTTGCCACCATCACCACAGGCATCACCTTCGCCCACTATCTCGACCTACCCGCAGCAATCGGCATGATGACCGGCCTCGCCTACCTGCAATTCTATGGTTACTATCTGAAACGCACCCACCAGCTACCTGAGCACAATGGTGATCTACAATCCGGACCGATCGACTCACCCGATCCATTCGACTTCTTTCACGGCGTCGCTCGCAGCCAGTGGGACAGTCTGTTGTTCCTGGCCGGACTGGTACTGTGCATCGGCGGCCTCGCCCACCTCGGCTGGCTCGCCAGCGCGGAGTCACTACTCTACGGCAATTTCGGACCGACCACCGCCAACATCATGATCGGTCTCTATTCTGCAGCCATCGAAAACGTCACCACCATGCTTGGCGTGCTGGCGATGGAACCACAGATGTCACTTGGCCAATGGCAATTGATCACCCTCACCACCGGCACCGGTGGCAGCCTGTTGGCCATAGGTTCGGTCGCCGGTGTGGTGCTGATGGCCCAGGCAGGAGAGCGCTACACATTTTTCAGCCACCTCAAGTGGACCCCCGTCATCGCTCTCGGCTATTTCATCGCTGTTGCCGCCCATGTTTGGCTCAACGCCGCACTCTTTTGAGCGCGCTGGACCAGTCCGAGGGGTTGACCTGAATGCCGCCACTATTCCATCTGGTTCGCTGGAAAAGCGGAATCGCCGTGGTATAGTTGGCCCCATTCTTTCAGCCGCCCTCCGGTAGTTACCGGGAGATCGGGCATAAATTCGGATTATTCCGGGACTATTCAGAACGAATACCAAGGGGAGTTATTCATGTCTAAAAAGCATCCGATCGTAGCGGTGACCGGCTCTTCCGGTGCCGGCACCACCACCGTCAAGCGTGCCTTTGAGCACATCTTCTTTCGCGACGGGATTACCCCTGCAGTCATCGAAGGTGACAGCTTTCACCGTTACGATCGCGCCCAGATGCGCGAAAAAATTGCAGAGGGCATGAGCCACTTTGGTCCCGAAGCCAACCGCTTCGACAAAATCGAGGAGCTGTTCAAAACCTACGGCGAAACCGGTTTGGGCCAGAAGCGCTACTACCTGCACAGCGCGGAAGAGGCCGCCGAACACAACGCACGTCTTGGCATCGACAAAAAACCTGGCGAATTTACCCCCTGGGAGTCGGTTCCAGAGGGCACCGACCTGCTCTTCTACGAAGGTCTGCACGGCTTGGCGGTGGACGGCGATGACGATGTCGCCCAGCATGTTGACCTGGGTGTCGGCGTAGTACCGATCGTCAACCTGGAGTGGATCCAGAAGATCTTTCGCGACAACGCCGAACGTGGTTACAGCGAGGAGGCGATCGTCGACACCATCCTGCGTCGCATGCCCGACTACATCAACCACATCACGCCACAGTTCTCGCGCACCGACATCAACTTCCAGCGCGTTCCCACCGTGGATACATCCAACCCATTTATCGCCCGTGATATCCCAACTCCGGACGAAAGCTTCGTGGTGATCCGCTTCAAGGATCCAAAAAAGTTTGACACCGACTTCCGCTACCTGCTCTCGATGATCGACGGCTCCTTCATGTCTCGTCGTAATTCTATCGTGGTGCCCGGCGGCAAGATGGGCTTCGCCATGGAGATCATCCTGCAGCCGATCATCGAGCAGATGATGGACTCACGTCACGTCTGAGCACTCGCTTCAGACTAGCAAAAAGCCGCGGCTGCGTAGGCACCGCGGCTTTTTTGTGCCCATCATCCGGGGATGACTTGCCACATTCAGACAAACAGTCATAGCAAACAACACGCAAAGAGATGTGACGGCCTCTGCAAAAAACGATTTATTTTCCCAACACAATGCGCTAGTTTACGGAACGCACCCTCATCGACAGACCACAGCCCCAGCAGAAGTAGAAGCAGGAGAGAGGCCATGGGTTACGGCTTGAGCATTGTTAAACCACCAGTTCCACTCGATAGTGACGCGGCTTGGGACGTCTATGACGAGATCCTGGATGAGATGGATCAGCTGCCAGGCGACCCGGCAGAGGAGTTTCTCAGCCTGATCAACGAACTCACCAGCCACTACCCCGAACAGACCAAAGGGAGAACAGAGACCGCCGAACGCTGCCCATGGGTCTCCCTCCCAATAGAACGCTATGCCGGCTGGGATATGCTCGACCTCACCATCTCCTTCGCCATGGCCTCCGAAGTCGTCCCATTCGTCATCAAAAAAGCCAACCAACAAGGGCTGGTGGTATTCGACAGGCTGAGCGAAAAGGTGCACCACCCCTGAACCGCTCCCGGAGCACGCCGCTCTCAAGGCTTTTGGCAAACCAGGCCCGGCCAAACTCACCCTGCACACTATCGCAGCAAGACCCGCTATCGAGGGATACTGCGTGGCTTACTCTGGTTGATGGCCGTAGTATTGGTCGCTCGGTTTTTCTCACATAGACAGAGAGGAGTGAGTTATGCAGATCTGGGTCGATGCCGATGCCTGCCCCAAAGTGATCAAAGAGATCCTGTTCCGCGCCGCAGAGCGCACCGGCACCAGCTTGACGCTGGTCGCCAACCAGCCAATGCAGACACCACCCTCACGGCTGATTCGCGCGATCCAGGTCTCCGCCGGCTTCGACGTGGCCGATGACGAGATCGTCAGGCTGGTCAACAGTGGTGATCTGGTAATCACCGCTGATATCCCACTGGCTGCCGAGGTGATCGAAAAGGGAGGGTGCGCCCTCAGCCCCCGCGGGGAACGCTTCACCCCCGAGAACATCAGACCACGCCTCAACATGCGCGACTTCCTGGACACCATGCGCGCCAGCGGCGTCAATACCGGCGGACCACCGCCCCTCAGCCAGAGCGATCGCCAGGCCTTCGCTAACCACCTCGACCGGCTACTGGCAGAAATGGCCAAGGGTTGAGTTCAGCCCAACCGGGATTCGAACCAAGGAAGCAACTCACCAATGCCCGTAGCGGCTACTGGCGCCGCCTTCGGCAGTTGCCAGAGCCGTTCCAGAGTATCCCCGATTGCCCCCCGCAGCAACGCTTGCGGTTCAATATCCAGCACCCTGCCGTGACGCCGCAGCCACTGCAACAGGTAGGGCTGCTCCGGCCAGTCGCCACGCAGCGTGCAGAGCACCGGCAAACGGTTGATTACCGCCTCACTAATCATGCCGTAGCCTGGCTTAAGGATCACCGCATCACAATTGCCAAGCACCGAACCAAAACGCTGTTCAAGCGCCTCCCACACCAGCACATCGCGGCGACGGACCTGCCAGCTCTGCGGCAGGATCCAGCGAATCCCCTCGCGTTCCGGCCAGTGCTGAAAATCAATCCGAGTGTCCAAGCCGCCCAGACTCACCAACACCAACCGGGTCTGATCAGACAGGTCGCATGCTTTGAAGAGTTGCCGTCGAACTGAGGCGTGTGGCGCCACTAGCGGCCCCACGTCGACACCATTCTCAAGCCAGGGCATCGGCATCGACGGCGTGAAACGGAAGAAGGCATCAGCCTGCTGATAGCTCTCCTCAATCTGCCCCCGGATCGTCTGACCACCCGGCTTGCTGCCGCAGAAATGACCGTAGATATCCGCCCAGTTGAGGGAGCACCCAGCGGCACAGGGCAGCCCCTCCAAGCGTGCTGCACTGAGCACCATATAGGGCGCATCGGCAAACACTAGATCGGGGCGCTGGCTGCACAACAGCGCACGCCAGCTCTGCAAGTGACTCTGCCAGTCGCGATGGTACTCACGATAGGCGTAATGCGCCGCGTCAACATCAACCTGCAGAGCAGAGTGCATCGGCATGCCAGGATCACAAGCGATGCGCAACAGTTCGAAGTGGCCGGCAAACCGACGCCGCAGGAACGGCTCGGGAAGGTCGGTGGCAAGAGTCAGTCGCAGTCGGGGCAGTCGCTGCCGCAGTGCATTCACCAGCACCGAGGTCTGTGCCGCATGCCCAAAGCCATGACCGGAGATAGCTGCAAGCAGATGTGCCATGCTGCTCAGCCTGGCAAAGCCGCTTGCGCTTCAGTCATCACTCAACACCATCCAACTCGACCTGCCATCTCGCCAGACTGCTCCCTTGTAACTTCTTAATATTCGATTAGATTTCTAGAAACAGGCCGCATCAAGACGGCAACAAAAAACATCACAAAGCGTTGCTTGGGGAGGCCCATGGATATCTCACTCGATAGTGTACTCTTCTGGAGCGGACTGGGACTACTGCTGGTCGGACTGTTTGTCTTTCTCACCGGCAAGAGCGCAGCAGACGGAAAGAAAAAGAACAACTACCGCTTCGAGGCATTTGGCATCAAGGTCGATGTCAACAACCCTTCGCTGGTGCTGATCATCCTCGGCGGCGTGATGATGCTCGCCCCGATCATGATGCAGCAGGAGAGAGCGGAGACCACGCAGTACAGCCCCCCACCCCAGGAACCGGTCAGCCAGACAGAACAGGCCCTTGCCGAGGCCCCACCACCGCCGACCATAGCAGCCCCACCACAGCAAACCGCCCCCCAAGCCAGGCAGAAAACCACTGATAAGATCAGCCCCCCAGCCGAACCAAAAGCCGCCAAACTGGAGAGCAACAAGCCGCTGGTGAAGCAACCGCCAGCACCATCTCGCCCCACCCAAACAACCGCCACGCCCATCAAAAAAATAGCGACACCGCCCCCAGCCTCACCCTCGATCGCCAGCGCGAGCGCACAAAAAGCGAAATCCAGCGCCGCCAAACTGCCGGCGAGCACCCCACCCGCCACACTGATTCCAGCGCCTGAACCCAAGATGATGCTGGTGCTGGTCCAGGCCGATGTCAGTTACGAGGCAGGCATCCGTGATGAGACACCCAACAGCTACGCAAACAAGATCGCGGCGGAACTGGCGGCACGGGTCGAGCAGCAGATCGATGCCCCGCTACGCATCAAGTCGATGGCACGTGATCAACTGAGATCGCAGCTGCGCGGAGGCAAGCAGGCCTACCGGCAACTCTGCCGCTCCCATCAGAGCGACCTGCTGCTACTCGGAGATCTGGAGGTGCCGTTCGGCTGGTCTGACATCGAATCCGCCTACTGGCCCGACCTGACGCTGCATCTGGTCAACTGCGACAGCACGCGCAACCGCAAGCGCAAGCATGCCCATCTCAATCCCGCGCATAACGACCGCTTCCCATTTCAGGTGGAACTGAGCCGGTACACAAATGAGTTTCTGGCAGACAATCGCTCGATGCTGGAGCGCTGAGCAGGGAGAGGACGACCGAATCAGTCGTACTCGCGATCTTTCCAGTTGCGCAGCGCGGTGAAGATCGCCTCTGGGCTCGTCAAGGCGTGCCCCGCGTAGCGCCCGGCAGCGGTCCGCACCTGCGCCTGATCACCGCGCAGGAAGGGGTTGGTGGCAAGCTCCAGCTGTAGCGTTGAGGGCAGTGTCGGCAGACCTCGGTCTCGACGCGCCTGCTCATCGCTGATGCGCTGTTTTATCGCCTCGCTCTGCGGTTCCACCCATTCGGCAAACCCCAGGTTGGCCAGGGTGTACTCATGAGCACAGTAGATACGCGTCTCGGCGGGCAGCGCAGCGATCCGCAGCAGGGAGTGGGCCAACTGCTCGTGGGTACCATCGAAGACCCGGCCGCAGCCGGCGGCAAACAGGGTATCGCCGCAAAATAGCGCCCCTTCACCCAGATAGGCGATATGGGTAGCGGTGTGGCCAGGCACATCCATCACCTCAAGCGTCACACCCAGCCCGGGCAGTTCGAGCCGATCCGCCTCGCGCAGCGGGTGATCGAGGGCATTGATCGACGCCCCAGCCGGCCCATAAACCGGGATGCCGGGATAGGCCTGCAGCAGCTCCGGCACGCCACCGGTGTGGTCATAGTGATGGTGGGTGAGGAGGATCGCCCCCAGTTGCAGGCCATCGGCCTGCAGCCGCTCCAGCACCGGCGTCTCATCACCGGGATCAACCAGCGTGACCAGCGCCGAATCCTCTGAGCTGAGCATCCAGATGTAGTTATCATCAAAGGCGAGAATCGGTTCTATCTGCAGCATTGCGCGAGAGGATCCTGGAATCAGGCGGAGGTCTGATAGACGCTGGCGGGCAACTCTTTCAGCGCCCCGCTCACCGAATCGAGCACACCCCGCAGATCGAGGCCACACTCGGCCAGTTGCTGCTGTTGGGTGGCGTGGTGGATAAAGCGGTCGGGCAGCCCCAGGTTGAGCAGCCGCACACTATGGCCGATGTGCGCCAGATATTCGTTGACCGCGGAGCCGGCACCGCCCTGGACCTGATTCTCCTCCAGCGTCACTAGCAATTCGTGGCGGCTGGCCAGATCCAGGATCAGCGCCTCGTCCAGGGGTTTGACGAAGCGCATGTCGGCGACTGTCGCATCGAGCTGCTCGGCCGCCGCCAGCGCGGTCTGCAGCAGACTACCGAAGCTGAGCAGCGCTACCCGGCAACCCTCGCGGCGCAACCGCCCCTGTCCCAGTTCGAGGGGCTTGACCGGCTGCTCCACTTCCGCCCCGATACCACCGCCACGCGGATAGCGCACCATCGCCGGCCCCGGATAGTCGTAGGCGGTCTGCAGCATGCGGCTGCACTCATTCTCATCCGAGGGCGCCATGATCAGCATGTTGGGTAGCACCCGCGCATAGCTAAGATCAAAACTCCCCGCATGGGTCGCCCCATCCGCGCCCACCTGGCCGGCCCGATCCACCGCCAGGGTGACATCCAGGTTCTGCAGCACGACATCGTGGATCAACTGATCGTAGGCGCGCTGCAGAAAACTAGAGTAGATCGCCACCACCGGCTTGGCCCCCTCGCAAGCCATGCCCGCCGCCAGAGTCAGGGCATGCTGCTCAGCGATGCCGACATCGAAATAGCGTTTCGAAAAGCGCCGTGCAAATTCCACCATGCCGGAGCCCTCGCACATCGCCGGGGTGATCGCCAGCAGGCGCTCATCCTTTTCCGCCATGGCGCAGAGCCAATCACCAAAGATCTGCGTATAGCTGGGGCCACCACCACCCTTTGTCATCTCACCAGTGGCCGGATTGAAGGGGGTCACGCCATGGTAGGCAATCGGGCTCTCCTCCGCCGGTTCATAGCCGCGCCCCTTCTGGGTCACCACGTGCAGCAAGCAGGGCCCGTTCAGCTTGCTCATGTTGCGCAGGGTCGGCACCAAAGTATCCAGGTCGTGGCCATCGATCGGGCCGATGTAGTTGAAGCCCAGCTCCTCGAACATGGTGCCCGGCAGCACCATGCCCTTCATGTGCTCCTCCCAGCGTCCCATCAGCTCACTGACTTGGGAGGGCAGATGGCTCAGTAGTGATTTGCCACCCTCACGCATGCCGGTGTAGAGCGTGCCGGAGAGCAACCGCGAGAGGTGATTGCTGAACGCACCCACCGGTTTAGAGATCGACATCTTGTTGTCGTTGAGCACCACCAACAGATCCTGATCCAGCACCCCGGCATGATTCAACGCCTCAAATGCCATGCCGGCGCCGATCGAACCATCGCCGATCACCGCTACCACCTTGCGCGACTCACCCTTGCGCCGGGCTGCCACCGCCATCCCCAAAGCGGCGCTGATGGAGGTGCTGGAGTGGCCAGTGCCGAAGGTGTCATAGTCGCTTTCGGAACGTTTTGGAAAGCCGGATGGCCCGCCCTGCTGGCGCAGTTTCGCCATCTGCTCACGTCGGCCGGTGAGGATCTTGTGTGGATAGGCTTGGTGGCCCACATCCCAGATCAGGCGATCCTGCGGGGTGTTGAAGACGTAGTGGAGGGCGATGGCCAACTCAACCACGCCGAGCCCGGCCGCCAGATGACCGCCGGTGCGGGAGACGCTTTCGATCAGGAAGCGGCGCAGTTCCAGAGCCAGCAGCGGCAACTGCTTGGGTTCGAGCCGTCGCAGATCCTGCGGCAGATCGACCTGTTCAAGCAGGCTGTAGCTCCCCTGCTCCGTATCGCTGTGATGATTGGACACGCCAACCCCGCTCCTGAATTGATGGTGTGATCTCGCCCGCCGACTGAGCCGAAACCGGGCAGATGGTAATGGCCCAGTTTAACCCAGTGGAAAGAGATAAGCATTCACACCGGATCAGATCGGGCTCTCACTGATCTGTTTTGCCTGGGCGAGCACAAAATCGTGGAACGCCGTCGCCGCCGGCGAAAGCCGCTTGCCGCGCCGGTAAACCATGTACCACTGCCGCTGGATTGGAAAGCCCTCCACATCGAGCACCAGCAGACGACCGGTCTCGAGTTCCAATTCAATGGTGTGCCGCGACACGACCCCCAGCCCCATGCCAGCCCGCACCGCCTGTTTGATCGCCTCGTTACGGGTCATCTGCATGCCACCACGCAGCACCAGACCACGATCATTAAAAAAACGTTCCAGCGCCAGGCGGGTACCCGATCCCGCCTCACGCATCACGAAGGTCTGTTCAGCCAGCCGTTCAAGCGGGATCGGCTGCTGAGACTCCAGCGGATGACTAGGCGGCGCGACCACCACCAGCGGGTTCTCCATAAACGGCTCAGACTCCAGATCGAGCGCCTCCGGCGGACTCCCCATCAGCACAATATCGGTCTCGTTGGCCTCCAGCAGCTCCATCAGACACTTGCGATTAGTCACGTTGAGGCGCAGTTCGATGCCGGGATAGTGGCGGTGAAACGCCGCCAGCAGGCGTGGTGCAAAATAGTTGACGGTACTCGCCACCGCGATATCAAGATGGCCGGTCTCCGCCCCTTTCAGCGCATCCAGCACCTCCTCCATCTCCTCAAAAGTCTGAAAGATGGTGCGGGCATATTGGGAGACCTCGTGGCCCGCCTCGGTGAGCTGGATCTTTTTCCCCATCTGCTCAAACAGCGGCAGCCCCACCGACTCTTCCAACTGCTTGACCTGCATCGACACCGCCGGCTGGCTGAGGTGGAGGGAGCGAGCCGCCTGGGTATAGTTAAGGTGCTGCGCCACCGCCTGAAACACTTTTAGCTGACGCAAGGTTAGATGCATCATCGTCCTGCTCCTGTCTAGATAAACCACCCTGCCACCAGCCAACCAGCCAACCAGCCAACCAGCCAACCAGCCAACCAGCCAACCAGCCAACCAGCCAACCAGCCAACCAGGGATGGTCAGACCAAGCACTCCAGTCTAACCATAATATTTACCTTATCATTCTGATCAAAACATTTTAGTTTATTTATATGTGCACCGAGGGTAAGGTCACACTCCAGTTTCCACCACGATGTGGAACCGATAGGCAGAGACCTCGCGGTTTCGCCGACAATCAACACTATCGACTCGATATGGAGTAGATCAATATGGCATTAGACCAAACCAATCGTTATTCAGACCTGAGTCTAAAGGAAGAAGACCTGCTCGCAGGCGGCAAACACATCCTCTGCGCCTACAAGATGAAGCCCGCCACCGGCCACGGCTACCTTGAGGCTGCCGCCCACTTCGCCGCCGAGTCGTCCACCGGCACCAACGTCGAGGTCTCCACCACCGACGACTTCACCAAGGGTGTCGACGCACTGGTCTACCATATCGACGAAGCGACCGAGGACATGCGTATCGCTTACCCGATCGAGCTGTTCGACCGCAACATCATCGATGGCCGCATGATGCTGGTCTCCTTCCTAACCCTGACCATTGGCAACAATCAGGGCATGGGGGATATCGCGCATGCGCAGATGATCGACTTCTACATGCCGCCCCGCGCCATTCAACTGTTCGATGGCCCAGCCAAGGACATCTCCGACCTGTGGCGCATCCTCGGCCGTCCAGTTGAAAACGGCGGTTACATCGCCGGCACTATCATCAAACCGAAACTTGGCCTACGTCCCGAGCCCTTCGCCGAGGCGGCCTACCAGTTCTGGCTGGGCGGCGACTTCATCAAGAACGACGAGCCCCAGGGTAACCAGGTCTTCGCACCGACCAAAAAGGTCATTCCGCTGGTAGCTGACGCCATGAAGCGCGCCCAGGACGAGACCGGCCAGGCCAAGCTCTTCTCCGCCAACATCACCGCCGATGACCACTATGAGATGTGCGCCCGCGCCGACTACATTCTCGAGACCTTCGGCGAGGATGCGGACAAGGTCGCCTTCCTGGTCGACGGCTATGTCGGTGGTCCCGGCATGGTCACCACCGCCCGCCGTCAGTACCCCAACCAGTACCTGCACTACCATCGTGCCGGTCACGGCGCCGTAACCTCTCCCAGCTCTAAGCGCGGCTACACCGCCTTCGTGCTAGCCAAGATGTCCCGTCTCCAAGGTGCATCCGGTATCCACGTCGGCACCATGGGCTACGGCAAGATGGAGGGCGCCGCCGACGACAAAATCATCGCCTACATGATCGAGCGCGACGAGTGCCAAGGGCCGATCTACAACCAGAAGTGGTATGGCATGAAGCCCACCACTCCAATCATCTCCGGCGGCATGAACGCCCTACGTCTGCCCGGTTTCTTCGAGAACCTGGGCCATGCCAACGTCATCAACACCGCTGGCGGCGGCTCCTATGGCCACATCGACTCCCCTGCGGCTGGCGCCATCTCGCTGCGCCAGGCCTATGAGTGCTGGAAAGAGGGCGCTGACCCGATCGAGTACGCGAAAGAGCACAAAGAGTTCGCTCGCGCCTTCGAGTCCTTCCCGCACGATGCGGACGCTATCTTCCCCGGATGGCGCGATAAGCTGGGCGTACACAAGTAATCGAACGGTTACTGTACATCCAGTACAAAAAAGCCCCGCTTCGGCGAGAGCCATTCGGTTAATCTGTTGATACCGGAAGTGAGAAAAGCCCGCTTCGGACGAAGCGGGCTTTTTTATTTCTTGACGAAGATGAGCTATGTTTTACGCTGTCATCATCTGTAGTAGTTCAGACCTGATCTGACACCTGACTTGAAAAGAGTGAGGGTTACCGGTTTTGATGGAAGTGCTAACTGACCATCGAAACCAAAGAGGT
>NZ_KQ557159.1:0-14587 GCF_001443665.1 endosymbiont of Ridgeia piscesae
TACCTCTTTGGTTTCGATGGTCAGTTAGCACTTCCATCAAAACCGGTAACCCTCACTCTTTTCAAGTCAGGTGTCAGATCAGGTCTGAACTACTACATAAGACCCGCATAAACATCATCACAATGCACTCATGAGCTCAGCATGCCTGACCACCTTTACGTATCGAGATACCCCATCACAACATGCGCCACAAAAATCTCAATCAGCGGCTTAAAGCACAGGATAAGTCGCCACATTGATTAATCTTACCCAGAGAGTCTGAACGAATCGTGGACTCACACCTTGGGTCCAGAATCCACCGCTTTGTCATCGCCCACATGGATGTAGGCGAGGAGCGTGCGCTGGAACGGAAGTTTTGCCAATCTCGGCAACCGCCCCTGCGTTACTCTCGACAGACTGTTCCCGCCGCCTGTCTCCCCATCCTTGGGTCGTACCTCCTCCACCCCAAAAGCCCTTCCTTCTGGGCGCATCCATGCAATCGTTCACAATAGCCTGCTATTACACCGCACAAGGATATGCGAGTGTCGCGGCGACAGGGTGGCATTGAGCAACCCCGCGATCAGCGCATTGAATCGATGAATTCTCCATCCCAATCTGCTTCGTCCCGATTCATTCCGAGGCTACCCACTCGGTGATGCATAGGAAACAGTTTGCTCAAGATCACTATCTCCATCTTCAGCTGCTGGGTTGGCCGTTTTTAGCATACCCACAAAAACAAAGCCCCCACCAAACGGTGGGGGCTTTATCAGCAGCCAGGATACTAAAGCTGCGCTTGATCGGCTCTTGGCTGGAACAAGAAGCAAAACTTAGCGAAGAATTTACTCCTCAGTCGCTTCCATCTCTTCAGCCTCATCCACCTCAGGACGATCGACCAACTCGACATAGGCCATAGGCGCCTTATCTCCGCTACGATAGCCGCATTTTAGAATGCGCAGATAGCCACCTGGGCGCTCCTTGTAACGCGGCCCCAACTCGGCAAACAGCTTGCCAACAGCCGCATCATCACGCAGCCGTGAGAATGCGAGACGACGCTTCGCAACAGAGTCGGTTTTGGACATGGTGATCAGCGGCTCTGCCACGCGGCGAAGCTCTTTCGCCTTCGGCAGAGTTGTCTTAATCAGCTCATGGTTGATCAGCGACACTGCCATATTGCGGAACATCGCCTTGCGATGGCTGCTGTTTCGGTTCAGTTGCCGCCCTGATTTGCGATGACGCATGGATCGACTTCCTTCAATTCTTCGTTTAACAAATAGGTAGATCAGTGAGCGAAATGCTCATCAATGCTCTCGGGTGGCCAATGCTCCAAGCGCATGCCAAGAGAGAGGCCCCTGCGGGCCAGCACATCCTTGATCTCGGTGAGCGACTTCTTGCCCAGATTCGGGGTCTTGAGCAGCTCAACCTCGGTGCGCTGAATCAGATCACCGATAAGAAAAATGTTCTCGGCCTTCAGACAGTTTGCAGAACGAACTGTCAGTTCCAGATCATCAACCGGACGCAACAAGATCGGATCGATCATCGGCTCTTCCGGTTCAGCAGTCGCTTCAGCTGCCTCAGCCTCAAGATAAACAAAGACGGAGAGCTGATCTCTGAGAATTCCTGCCGAGCGTCGTATCGCTTCTTCCGGATCAATAGTTCCATCGGTCTGCAATTCGATAACCAGACGATCCATATTGGTGCGCTGCTCAACACGCGCAGATTCGATCGAATAAGCCACACGTCTTACTGGACTAAACGACGCGTCAAGCTGCAACATGCCGATCGGTCGATCTTCACCCGCCGAACTCTGCCGAGCAGTCGACGGCTGATAACCGCGCCCACGCTTGACCGTGAGAGTCATATTGATCTCGCCGCTCTTGGTAAGAGTAGCAATATGCAGATCCGGGTTTGCGATCTCAATGTCATGATCGAGGGTAATATCCCCAGCACTGACAACTCCTGGCCCCTTCTTCTGCAGCCGTAAGACCGCTTCATCTCGGGAGTGCATCACCAATGCAACCTGCTTCAGATTGAGCAGGATCTCCAGCACATCCTCCTGAACACCCTCTATCGCGGTGTATTCATGCAGGACGTCCTGAATCTCCACCTCAGTAATCGCACTGCCTGGCATGGAGGAGAGCAAGATACGACGCAAGGCATTTCCGAGCGTGTGCCCAAAGCCTCGCTCAAGCGGTTCCAGGATAACTTTTGCGTGAGTTTCACTGAGCGCCTGCACATTCACTATGCGTGGCTTCAGGAACTCCATAACGTTATCTACCATGAATAAACCTCTCGATTGGGCTTACTTCGAGTACAACTCGACAACGAGTTGTTCATTAATCTCTGCGGGAAGGTCAGCCCGATCCGGCACACGCTTGAAAACGCCCTTCATCGCCTTGGGATCAACCTCAACCCAATCCACAAACCCATATTGCTCTGCCAATGACAAGGCACCCTGTATGCGAACTTGCTTCTTGGCTTTCTCGCGAATGCTGACCTCGTCATCAGCCTTGATCTTGTAAGATGCAACGTTAACGACACTGCCGTTGACTTCAATCGCCTTATGACTAACGAGCTGACGCGCTTCAGCACGAGTTGAGCCAAAACCCATCCGGTAAACGACATTGTCTAAACGCGTCTCAAGCGCCTGCAGAAGATTTTCGCCAGTCGCACCTTTAGCCTGCGCCGCAGCCTTATAGTAATTGCGGAACTGGTTCTCCATCACCCCGTAGATACGACGAACTTTCTGCTTCTCGCGGAGCTGAAGCCCATAATCGGAGATACGGCGACGACGATCACCTGACTGCCCAGGGACCTTCTCCATGTTGCACTTGGAGTCGAGAGAGCGCATGCGACCTTTGAGGAATAGGTCAGTTCCCTCGCGGCGACTCAGCTTACATTTTGGACCGATATACCTTGCCATGTTTAGACTCCAGTGCTCAGACCCGACGCTTCTTCGGTGGACGGCAACCATTGTGAGGGATGGGGGTCACATCAGAGATGCTGGTGATCTTGAACCCTGCATTATTCAGCGCACGTACCGCAGACTCGCGTCCCGGGCCGGGCCCTTTCACGTTTACATCAAGGTTTTTAACACCATATTCTTTGACCATCTGACCAACCCGATCAGCCGCCACCTGAGCAGCAAAAGGGGTGCTCTTTCGGGACCCGCGAAAGCCTGATCCACCAGCAGTTGCCCATGCCAGTGCATTGCCCTGACGATCGGTAATCGTGATGATTGTGTTATTGAACGAAGCGTGAACGTGCGCTACGCCATCGCTCACTGTCTTCTTGACTTTCTTTCGGGAACGGCCGCTTGCTTTTGCCATCATCTGTTCCTGCGAGTTCTAAATCGACTTATCGTTTGATCGGACGACGCGGCCCCTTACGGGTGCGTGCATTTGTCTTGGTACGCTGACCACGCAACGGCAGACCACGGCGGTGACGGATGCCGCGATTACAGCCCAAGTCCATCAGACGCTTGATGTTCATTGAGACTTCACGACGAAGATCACCCTCGACTGTGAATTTTGCGACTTCAGAACGAATCGCCTCCAGCTGAACCTCGCTCAACTCGAGGATCTTTGTGCTGGGCGCAATACCCGTTGCTTCACAAATACCAGCTGCGCGAGTACGGCCAACGCCATAGATTGAAGTCAGCGCGATTATCGCGTGTTTGCGATCAGGTATATTGACTCCTGCGATTCGAGCCATTTTTCTCGTCTCCTGCTTTTCTCAAGCAAATTTCGTTTGGCGGAAACGCGCAAGTATGCCAATTTAACGAGGCTCAGTCAAGGGCCTTAATGGCTGCGCGTGGCTCAGATTTAGCCTTGGCGTTGTTTGTGCCGGCCTTCCTTACAGATCACACGCACCACACCGTTGCGGCGAACAATCTTGCAATTGCGACACATCTTTTTTACTGATGCACGAACTTTCATATCTTTGCTCCAAAAAACTTGACTGAACGATTCAGCTCAATCGATCACTTCTTTCTGCCGCCTTTGAGGTTGGCCTTCTTCATTAACCCCTCGTACTGATGCGACATCAAATGGGCCTGAATCTGAGCCATAAAATCCATCACTACGACAACAATGATCAACAGAGATGTACCGCCAAAATAGAATGGGACATTCCATCCGACGATTAAAAATTCCGGCAACAAGCAAACAGCAGTAATGTAGATTGCACCAGCAAAGGTCAGCCTGGACATTACGCCGTCGATGTATTTTGCAGTCTGCTCGCCTGGACGAATGCCCGGGATAAACGCACCAGAGCGCTTCAGATTATCGGCCGTCTCTTTTGAATTAAAGACCAGCGCTGTATAAAAGAAGCAGAAGAAAATAATCGCTGCTGCATAGGCCATCACGTAGACCGGCTCACCTGGCGACAGCTTTGAAAAAATATCCTGCAGCCAGCGCGTCTCCTCGGAATTCCCAAACCACTGCCCAAGCGTCGCTGGAAACAGGATGATGCTTGAAGCAAAGATCGGCGGAATCACGCCAGCCATATTCAGCTTAAGCGGCAGATGAGAACTCTGCGCCTGCATCAGGCGCCGTCCCTGCTGTCGTTTCGCATAGTTGACGGTAATCCTTCGTTGCCCTCGCTCGACGAACACAACGAAGCCGGTGACGGCAATTGCCAATGCGAATAACACCAGGATCGTCAAAACGTTCAATTCACCGGTACGCGCCAACTCAAGCGTGCCACCGATGGCGGACGGCAACCCGGCCACGATACCGGCAAAGATGATCATTGAGATACCATTACCAATTCCGCGCTCTGTGATCTGCTCACCAAGCCACATCAGGAACATAGTTCCAGTCACAAGCGAGACAGCCGCCGTAACGACAAAACCCACACCCTGTTGCGCCACCACCGACTGCCCACCAATCGACTGACTCTGCAGTGCGATTGAAATACCAACCGCCTGAAAGCTAGCAAGCACAACTGTCCCATAGCGCGTGTACTGCGTGATCTTACGGCGGCCCGCCTCACCCTCTTTTTTCAATTGCTCCAACTTTGGAAGCACCGAGGTCATCAACTGCATGATGATAGAGGCAGAGATGTACGGCATGATGCCAAGCGCAAACAGACTGGCACGCTCAAGCGCACCGCCCGAGAACATATTAAACATGTCGAGGATCGAACCCTGCGCCTGCTCAAACAGAGCAGCAAGTGCAACCGGATTCACACCAGGCACCGGAATAAAGGTGCCGATCCTAAATACCAGCAACGCACCGGCAACGAAAAGAAGCCGCTGACGCAATTCAGTCAGTCGCCCCATACCGCCAAGCGAGTTCATCATTGCCGATCCTTGCTTTGACATTTACGCCTCGATCTTTCCGCCTGCAGCCTCGATAGCCGCTGCGGCTCCTTTGGTGGCCTTAATGCCAACAATGGTCACGGAACGCTGAACATTGCCAGATGCAATAATCTTCACCCGCTTAACGGAACGATTGATGAGATTCGCTTTTTCCAAAGACTCGAGAGTGACAACATCGCCCTCGACCTTGGCCAGCTCACTCAGCCGAATCTCAGCGGTAGTCATGCCGACACGGGAACGAAAACCAACCTTTGGCAGGCGGCGCTGCAGTGGCATCTGACCACCCTCAAAACCAACCTTATGAAACCCACCGGAGCGGGACTTCTGCCCTTTATGGCCGCGACCACACGTCTTACCAAGACCGCAGCCAATACCACGACCCACACGCTTTCGGTCACGCTTTTGCCCACTATTCGGGCGCAAATCGTTGAGACGCATCTCAGGACTCCTCAACCTTTACCATGTAAGACACCTTGCCCGCCATACCACGTGTACAGGGAGTATCCTCGACCTCTACCGTATGGTGCATGCGACGCAGGCCTAAACCACGCACACAGGCCTGGTGGCTGGCAAGACGCCCATTCATGCTCCGCACCAAGGTAACGCGCATCATCTTCTTATCTGACATGACTTACCCCAGAATCTCTTCAACTTTCTTGCCACGCTTGGCCGCCACAGATTCAGCATCCGTCATATCGGCCAGACCATTGATGGTTGCACGCACCACGTTGATCGGATTGTTGGTGCCGATACACTTGGCCAGCACATTGTGAACACCAAGCACCTCAAAAACCGCACGCATCGCGCCACCGGCGATGATGCCAGTACCTTCAGAAGCGGGCTTCATGAAGACATTGGCAGCACCATGGCGCCCAACCAGTGGATACTGAAGCGTATCGCCACTAAGCCTGACCTTGACCATGTTTTTGCGTGCCGATTCCATCGCCTTCTGAATCGCAATCGGAACCTCGCGAGCCTTGCCGGTACCAAAACCAACGCGACCCTGACCATCGCCGACAACAGTCAGCGCGGAGAAACCGAACTGACGCCCCCCCTTTACCACCTTGGCAACACGATTGACGTTGATCAGCTTTTCGAGGAGCTCATCACTCTCAGGCTTTGTATTGAAATTTGCCATCTTTCAGCTCCGTTAAATCTTCAGGCCAGCTTCGCGTGCCGCATCGGCCAGCGCCTTGACCCGACCGTGGTAGCGAAAACCGGAACGATCAAAAGCAACCTGATCAATGCCAGCCGCTCTGGCTCGCTCGGCAATGAGCTTTCCGACGACGGCGGCCGCATTTGCATTACTGGTCGCCCCATCAATCTGCTCAGCAACCACTTTGTCCAGAGTCGAAGCGCTCGCCAGGGTCTCACCACCACTCGGCGCGATCACCTGTGCATACATGTGACGAGGTGTCCGGTGGATTGTGAGGCGATGAACACCCAGTTCGCGAATTTTCGCGCGAGTGCGGCGACTACGCCGAATACGTGCTTGTTTCTTGTCCATCGATCTACCCTACTATTTCTTCTTGGCTTCTTTACGAACCACGAGCTCATCCGAGTAACGAACACCCTTACCCTTGTAGGGCTCTGGCGGACGAAAAGCACGAATCTCCGCAGCCACCTGCCCAACTCGCTGCTTATCAAATCCAGTAAGGACGATTTCAGTTGGAGAAGGAGTTGCAGCATCTACCCCATCAGGCAAGGAATAGTCGATGGGGTGTGAGAAACCGAGACTGAGATTCAGGCTTTTGCCTGTGGCCTGGGCACGATAACCCACACCAACCAGCTCTAGCTTACGCTCGAAGCCCTGACTCACCCCAACCACCATATTGTTAAGCAACGCCCGCATGGTTCCGGCCATTGCCCATGAGGCTTTATCTTCTACCTTCGGCGACACCCGCAGCTCACTATCTTCCTGGGAAATCGCAACCAGATCATGCACTGCCAGCTCCAGAGCGCCTTTTGCGCCTTTCACCGAAACAACCTGATCCGCAACTTTCAGCTCCACACCAGACGGAATAGCAATCGGACTCTTTGCAATTCGAGACATTTTCCAATCCTCCGCTAGGCAACAAAGGCAATCACTTCACCGCCCTGCCCAGAAGCCCGGGCCGCACGATCGGTCATAATGCCTTTCGATGTGGAGATGATTGCAATGCCCAAGCCACCACGAACATTCGGCAGCTCACCGCGCCCCTTGTAAACTCGGAGGCCCGGACGACTGACACGTTTGATAAGATCAATAACCGGACGACCCTCAAAGTAGCGCAACTCAAGCACTAACTGGGGCTTGCCGTCATTCTCTTCGACTCTGGCATTCTGGATGAAACCTTCATCTTGGAGGAGATTGGCGATCGCCAACTTCATCTTGGAGGCGGGCAGCTTAACATCAGACTTGTTCGCTGCTTGACCATTACGGATACGCGTAAGCATATCCGCGATGGGATCTGACATACTCATTTTGTGCTCCTCGGGTCAGCCCGCCTTTAGGGCGCGATACCCGCGTGCAAAACAGTTAACGGGCCCTAGGTGGGCCCGCAAATAAAGACGCGCAGTTTATACTTACCAGCTTGCTTTTACAAGCCCAGGCACATCGCCACGCATAGCAGCCTCACGAAGTTTGTTGCGAGCCAGACCGAACTTGCGATAGTAGCCGTGCGGACGGCCAGTTACCCGGCAGCGGTTGTGCTGACGACTCGGGCTTGCGTCACGCGGTAGCTTCTGCAGCTTGACCACTGCCTCTTCCACCTGCTCATAGCTGCTACTGGGATCATCGATGATCTTCTTCAGCGCAGCTCGCTTGGCGGCATACTTTGCTACCGTACGTGCACGCTTATTTTCGCGTGCGATCATGCTCTTCTTTGCCATATCCGTACTCAGTTCTTAAACGGAAATTTAAACGCTTCCAACAAGGCGCGTCCCTCTTCATCAGTGCGCGCTGTTGTTGTGATAGTGACATCCAAGCCACGCAGGGTATCAACTTTGTCGTAGTCGATCTCAGGGAAGATGATCTGTTCCTTTACGCCCATGCTGTAGTTACCACGACCGTCAAAAGACTTGGCACTCAGCCCGCGAAAGTCACGAATACGTGGAATCGCAATGCTGATCAGTCGGTCGAGAAACTCATACATACGCTCGCGCCGCAGAGTCACCTTGCAGCCGATGGGCCAGCCTTCACGAACCTTGAAGCCAGCAATCGACTTACGTGCGTGAGTAATGATCGCCTTCTGGCCAGCGATCTTTTCCATATCACCCACGGCAAACTCGAGAACCTTTTTATCACCAATCGCCTCACCGACACCCATGTTCAGGGTGATCTTGGTAATGCGCGGAACCTGCATGACACTGTTGTATTTGAACTTGTCCATCAACTGCTGGACAACAGCGTCGCTGTAATGTTGCTGTAATCTTGACATCGCCAGTTACGCCTCAGATATCCACAACTTCGTTGTTGGACTTGAACACCCGCACCTTGCGGCCATCATCCAGGGTCTTGAACCCAACCCGGTCACCCTTGCCGGTTTCCGGATTGTAGAGCGCGACATTGGAGATATGCAGGGGCATCTCTTTATCGAGAATACCGCCAGGCTCTCCTTTCGCTGGATTCGGCTTGGTGTGCTTTTTAACCATGTTGATGTTCTCTACAACAACACGATCCCGATCGAGCATGCGGATCACAGTTCCGCGCTTGCCCTTGTCTTTTCCGGTAACAACGATGACCTCGTCGCCCTTTTTGATCTTGCTAGCCATTGTTATCGCCTCACAGCACCTCGGGAGCGAGCGAAATGATCTTCATAAAACGCTCACTTCGCAATTCACGGGTAACAGGGCCAAAGATACGTGTACCGATTGGCTGATACTGATTGTTAAGTAATACAGCCGCGTTGGTATCAAAGCGGATGATTGAACCATCCGGACGGCGAACACCCTTTTTGGTGCGCACCACGACGGCGTTGTAAACGTCGCCCTTTTTGACCTTACCGCGCGGAATTGCATCCTTAACGCTTACTTTGATGATGTCACCGATCCCCGCATAACGGCGATGCGAGCCACCCAGTACCTTGATGCACTGGACGCGTTTGGCCCCGCTGTTATCGGCAACATTCAGGCTTGTCTGCATCTGAATCATGTTTCTGCCCTATGCTTTGTATTCGTTCGGCAAAAAATTGCAGCCGATCAGCTGGCACGCTCGATGATCTTCACCAGGCGCCAACGCTTGGTCTTCGACAGCGGACGACATTGCTCCACCATCACAGTATCACCGGAGTTGCACTCGTTACTTTCATCATGCGCATGCACCTTAGTGGAACGGCGCACGAACTTGCCGTAGATCGGGTGTTTCACTCGACGCTCAACAACGACAGTAATGGACTTATCCATCCCGCTGCTGACCACTTGCCCGACCAGGGTGCGGTTGCTGGCTTCTTGTTCGCTCATGATGCGCTGCCTGCCTTCTGCTCGTTCATTACCGTTTTAATCCGTGCGATCTCCTTGCGGACCGCATTCATGCGGGAGGGACGCGAAAGCTGTCCGGTTCCCTTCTGCATGCGCAGATTGAATTGCTCTTTCAGCAGTTCCTCAAGAGTTGACTGCAACTCTTCGGAACCCTTTCCTCGCAGCTCACTTGCCTTCATCACATCACCGTCCGTTTTACGAAAGTGGTGGACACAGGCAGCTTCGCAGATGCCAGCGCAAATGCCTCACGAGCCAGCTCTTCTGAGACACCTTCGATCTCGTAGAGCATGCGCCCTGGCTGAATCTGAGCAACCCAGTACTCCACATTACCCTTACCTTTACCCTGACGTACCTCGAGAGGTTTTTTGGTAATAGGCTTATCAGGAAAAACCCGAATCCACAGCTGTCCACCACGCTTCACATGACGGGTAATTGTGCGTCGGGCTGCCTCAATCTGACGAGCAGTAATACGGCCACGCCCAGTGGATTTCAAGCCAAACTCGCCAAACGAGACACTGCTACCTGTGTTGGCAAGGCCACGGTTGCGGCCCTTGTGCTGCTTTCGGAATTTGGTACGTTTTGGTTGTAGCATTTCTTACGACCTCTTTCCTGCGGATTTGGTCTTAGGCTCTGCTTGCGCCACCTCTCCATCAGCAAAGACTTCACCCTTAAAAATCCAAACCTTCACGCCGATGATGCCATAAGTGGTGTTGGCCTCGGCAAAACCGTAATCGATATCGGCACGCAAAGTGTGCAGCGGCACACGCCCTTCTCGGTACCACTCGCTACGGGCAATCTCAGCGCCGTTCAGACGACCGCCGATATTGATCTTGATGCCTTGCGCTCCCAAGCGCATGGCATTCTGCACCGAACGCTTCATGGCCCGACGAAACATCACACGACGCTCAAGCTGCTGAGCAACCCCCTCTGCGACAAGCTGTGCATCCAGCTCAGGCTTGCGAATCTCCTCGATGCTGATGTGCACGGGGATCCCCATCATCTGGGAGACCTCGTTACGCAAGGCATCAATGTCGCCACCCTTCTTGCCGATAACAAGGCCGGGCCGTGCCGTATGCACAGTGATATGTGCATTTTTTGCAGGGCGGTCGATCTGAATCCGGCTTACGGATGCCTGATAGAGGCGCTTCTTCAGAAAATCCCGGACACTGAGATCATTGTTCAGCAGATCAGCATAGTGCTTGGAATCTGCGTACCATTTCGACGTCCAGTCTTTTACGATACCCAGTCGGATACCGGTTGGATGTACTTTCTGACCCATATCGGCCTCTCTTGCCTGTTACTTGTCTGCGACAGTCACATTGATGTGACTGGTCCGCTTGAGGATACGGGCTGCGCGCCCCTTTGCACGAGCACGGATTCGCTTCATAGTCGGCCCCTCGTCAACGCTGATCGCTGAGACCTTAAGCTCATCGATATCCGCACCTTCGTTGTGCTCTGCATTGGCAATCGCCGATTCAAGAACCTTCTTTACCAGAACCGCGCCTTTCTTCTTGCTGAATGCGAGAACATTCAACGCCTGTTCAACCGGCAGACCGCGAATCTGGTCTGCGACCAGCCGAGCCTTCTGGGCCGACATGCGCGCATGTCGCAATTTTGCTGATGCCTGCATCTTACGCCCCCTTACCTGGACTTCCTGTCCGCTGCATGACCCCGATAGGTGCGGGTCAGCGCGAACTCGCCGAGCTTATGGCCAACCATGTTCTCAGAGATGAGAACCGGCACATGCTGACGACCGTTGTAGACCGCAATGGTCAGACCGACCATTTCGGGCAGGATCATCGAGCGCCGAGACCATGTCTTAATGGGCCGCTTGTTGTTTTGCGCGACCGCATCTTCCACCTTCTTGGCCAGGTGGTGATCGATAAACGGCCCTTTTCGGATTGAACGTGGCACGACTCTAACCCCTACTCAAGTTACTTACGATTGCGGCGGCGTACGATCATCTTATCGGTACGCTTGTTGGTGCGGGTCTTATAACCCTTAGTTGGCATACCCCAAGGGGATACCGGATGACGCCCGCCCGAGGTCCGACCCTCACCACCACCATGTGGATGATCCACCGGGTTCATGGCGACACCACGGACGGTGGGACGTACGCCCCGCCAGCGTGTGGCGCCCGCCTTGCCGAGAGATCGCAGATTGTGCTCCGAGTTGGAGACCTCACCGATTACTGCACGGCAATCGGATGGAATCTTGCGCATCTCACCGGAACGCAGACGCAGGGTTGCATAGTCGCCTTCACGAGCGACCAGCTGAACCGAGGCGCCCGCAGAACGTGCGATCTGGGCGCCTTTGCCAGGCTTCATCTCGATGCAGTGCACCACAGAACCCAGCGGCATGTTGCGCAGCGGCAGGCAGTTACCCACCGCGATCGCTGCATCGCTGCCGGAGCATACTTCATCTCCAGCTTTTAGACCGCTCGGCGCAATAATGTAGGCACGCTCACCATCCTCATAGCGGATCAGTGCAATGTGCGCGGTCCGGTTTGGATCGTATTCCAAACGCTCCACCACTGCCGCCTCTTCACGATTTCGTTTGAAATCGATGATGCGGTAGCGCTGTTTGTGACCACCACCGCGATGGCGGGTAGTGATACGACCAGTGTTGTTGCGACCACCACTCTTGGTCTTCTTTGCGACCAGCGGTGCGTAAGGGCCGCCCTTGTGCAGCTCTTTATTCACCACTTTGACCACAAAACGGCGGCCAGCAGAGGTCGGGTTTGTCTTTACGATAGCCATTATTCCAATCCCGTTAGATTCGCTCAGGCACCGCCGGCGAAATCGATATCATTGCCTTCTTTGAGGCGAACGTAGGCCTTTCTCCAATCAGAGCGGCGACCCTGGATCTGACCAAAGCGCTTCTTCTTGCCCTTTACATTCACCACCTGCACCCGTTCGACCTCAACATCGAACAGCTTCTCTACAGCAGCGGCAATCTCTTGCTTGGTCGCATCTTTCACAACGCGAAAAGTAAACTGCCGGTTTGCATCAGCGACAATACTGCTCTTCTCCGAAATAAGCGGGCTGAGCAGTACCTTCATCAGACGTTCGTTATTCATGCCAAACGCTCCTCAATCTGCTTAACCGCACTTTCGGTCATCAAGACCTTTTCGTAGGCGATCAGGCTTACCGGGTCGATCTCCTGCACATCGCGCACATCGACACCATAGAGGTTGCGTGCTGCGAGATAGAGATTCTCATCCGGGTTGTTTGTCACAACCAGCACATCGCTCAGATCCATCTCTTTCAGCTTGCCGACCAGTTCTTTGGTCTTCGGCGCAGAGACGTTGAACTCCTTCACCGCAACCAACCGCTCCTGACGGATCAGCTCGGAGAGAATCGAGCGGATCGCACCCCGGTACATCTTCCGATTGACCTTCTGCGCGTAACTACGGGGCTGCGCAGCAAAGGTCACGCCGCCACTACGCCAGATCGGGCTGCGGCTAGTGCCGGAACGGGCACGACCGGTACCTTTCTGACGCCAGGGCTTGATGCCACCACCGTTGACAGCGGAACGACTTTTCTGCGCCTTGGTGCCAGAACGGGCAGCCGCCATATGGGCGGTCACGACCTGATGGATCAGGCCTTGCTTGTACTCTGCACCGAACACGGCGTCGGAGACCTGGATGGCATCTCCACCTTGTACATTCAAATCCATCGGTTTCACCCTTTGTTCTTCATCTTGATCGCAGGCAGCACGATCACATCACCGCCAGTAGCGCCAGGGACTGCCCCCTTTACCAGCAGCAGGTTGCGCTCAGTGTCGACCCGCACCACTTCCAGGTTCTGCTGGCAGCGCTGAACATCACCCATGTGACCAGCCATCTTCTTACCCTTGAAGACACGACCTGGGGTCTGGCACTGACCGATCGAACCCGGCGCACGATGCGACAGCGAGTTACCGTGGGTGGCGTCCTGGGTACGAAAGTGGTGGCGTTTCACACCACCCTGAAAACCTTTACCCTTGCTCTGGCCACGCACATCGATCTTCTGCCCAACCTCAAAGAGGTCGGCCTTGATCTCGGCACCGACCTCGATGCCTTCGCCCTCACCATCTTCCAGGCGGAACTCCCACAGACCACGACCCGCTTCAATACCGCCCTTCGCCAGGTGACCGGCGGCAGCCTTGTTAACGCGAGAAGCCTTGCGTGCACCAGTGGTCACCTGGATCGCACGATAACCATCCACATCCTCGCTCTTCAGCTGAGAGACACGATTCGGCGCGACCTCGATCACGGTAACCGGCACTGACGCACCCTCTTCGGTGAAGACTCGGGTCATACCGATCTTGCGTCCAATAACTCCAATAGCCATTGTTCTTAACCTCAGTTCAGCTTGATCTGAACGTCCACGCCGGCGGCCAGATCGAGCTTCATCAGCGCATCAACGGTCTTGTCAGTCGGGTCGACAATATCCATCAGACGTTTGTGGGTACGAATTTCATACTGGTCGCGCGCGTCCTTATTGACGTGCGGGGAGATCAGTACGGTAAACCGCTCTTTCTTAGTCGGCAGCGGAATCGGGCCGAGCACCTGCGCACCAGTGCGCTTGGCAGTCTCAACGATCTCACGGGCCGATTGATCGATCAGTCGATGATCGAAAGCCTTCAGGCGAATGCGAATTCTTTGGTTAGCCATTGTCTATCACTCGATGATCTTGGAAACCACGCCGGCACCCACGGTACGACCACCCTCACGGATAGCGAAACGCAGGCCCTCTTCCATTGCGATCGGCGCGATCAATTTTACCGTCATCTTGACGTTGTCACCCGGCATCACCATCTCCACGCCCTCGGGAAGGTCGCAGGCAC